>USJW01000077.1 GCA_900555045.1 uncultured Clostridium sp.
TGCAGAAAGTTGGAAATTCAATTGAAAAAACAAGAAATTGCAAGAGAAGTTTTCAATAAAATAGGAGAAATTGTAAAGACAGCAGACTTCGTTGCCGCCGGGCTGAAAAACTATGATGTCGCCTCGCTTTGCAATCAAGGATATATCGAGCGCATCCGCAACGGATTTTATAGACTGTCCGCCGGAGAAGAACCAAAGGAAGAATATCTGCTCTCGAAACTGCTGCCACAGGGAATTGTCTGTGTGGAGTCCGCGCTATTCTATTATGGATACAGCGACTTTGCACCCCGCAAATGGACCGTTGCCGTCCCGCGCTCCTTTTCCAGGACGATTAAAGCGATGCAGGAAGTCCCGGTAAAAGCCTACTATGTTCAAAATAAATTTTACCAATTCGGTGTCACCTTTGGCAATTTTAACGGCATCACACTTCCCGTCTATGACCGTGAGCGAACGATCTGTGACTGCTTCAAATATCGCACAAAGCTGGACAACGAACTATTCAATAAAGCGATCAACGCTTATGTCGCTGACCCGAAAAAGGATCTCGTTAATCTGTCAAAATACGCAAAGGAAATGGGGATTTACAGTAAGCTTATGAATGTTATGGAGGTGGTGCTCAATGGCTGATCCTGCTGCGTCGGTACTTGCAAGACTAAAAAACAAGGCAAAGGAAAATGGCAGAAGCTATCAGCTCTGCCTCCAGCTCTTCTGCCAGGAAGAATTTCTGCGCCGTTTGGAGAAATCCAAGTATGCGGAAAACCTTGTGCTGAAAGGCGGCTTATTCATCTACTCCATTACCAACTTTGACAGTCGTGTCACGGTGGACGTGGACTTCCTTCTTCGGAGAGTTCCCAATACACCCGAACAGTTAAAGTCCATGCTGGAAGAAATCATCGCAACACCTACCGGCAATGATTTTGTCACTTTTGAAATCACGGATATCGCCCCTATCGCCGTTGCAAAGAAATACGCCGGTATCGGCGTTTCCCTTGTTGCACGAATCAAGAACACAAAAACGCCGTTCACCATCGACTTCGGCGTTGGCGATGTCATCGTGCCAAAACAGAAAAAATGCAGAATTCCCACACAGCTTGATGACTTTGCGGCTCCTATGGTCAATACATACTCCCTTGAAACCACCATCGCCGAAAAGATTGATGCCATCCTCTCCCTTATGGAATTTTCCAGTTGGATGAAGGATTATTACGACATCTATTACCTTGCAAACAAGTTCGACTTCGACGGTGCCACGCTGACAAAAGCTCTGAAAAAGACCTTCGAGAACCGTAGCCACGCCTTTACTGCAGAACAGTTTGAGCTGGTTATGGCGTTCGATGATGACGAGGCGATGCAGAAGAAATGGAAAGCCTTCTGTCGTAAAATTGATACAGCGACCGATGAGTACAGTACTGTCCTGCGGACGATAAACGAATTCCTTGCAAAACCGTTCGCAGCCGCAGTAGAGGGGAAAGATTGGGTTGAAAACTGGTCTGCTTCCACTGGCAAGTGGAGCCCCTCCAAACTTGATGGCAAAACCAGTTGATAATTCCAGCCAAGTTGGGTATAAGCTTTAAATAGGGCTGCCGCAAAATAACCGATATTCCGGTTCATATTTTGCAGCAGCCCTTTCTTCTAATCTCCCACGGCCTCCTACCTTCTCTTCCACTTCCCAAACAAAGTCTTCTTAAAATGGCTCATGCGCTCGGCCGCCATGGGGTTGGCCCATTTCTCCGCCTTCTGGTAGTAGGACACCGCCGTCTCCACGCTCTCCGGCACGCCTAACCCCTTGTCGTACATGTCGCCCAGGCCGATGCAGGCGGCGGAGTAGTCCTTGGAATTCCGCTCCAGAAGCTCCTTCGCCAGCGCGTAGTCCGGGGCCGTCCCCGTCCCGTACAGGTAGCAGAGCCCCAGGACCTCCCCCGGAAAGCTCTCGCCCTGATCCTTCTGGCTCTTCGCCAGCTGGAACGCCTTCGCTTTATCCTCGCTCACACCGCGGCCCCAGTAATAGCAGCGGGATAAAAACATCGGGGCGGTGGGATTTCCCAGCTGGGCGGCCTTCTCAAAGCACTCGAACGCCTTTTTGTAATCCTTCGTGCAGCCCCAGGCGCTGTAGTAGCAGCGGCCCATGTTGTGGTAGCCGTAGGAGTCCCCCATCTGCGCCGCCACCTCAAACAGGCGCAGCGCTTCCTTCTCGTCCATGGGAAGCCCCCGGTCCCCGTTCAGATACACTAAGCCCATGGCCACAATGCAGCTGGCGTCCTCGGCGTCCATGCCGATCCGAAACCAGCGGTTCGCGTTTCCGTAATCCTTAAGCTCCTGGTAGGAGCAGCCAAAGCTGTAGTAGTAATTGCGCAGGTCCACCCGGTCCTTCACCGTCTCCATCCAGGCGAGGGCCTCCGGCACATTCTTCGGCACGCTGTTGATCCCCTCCCGCAGGCTGTTTAAGGCGTTGCGGAACGCGGGCAGAAATCCCTGCTCCGCGGAGAGGCGAAACCACTTGACTGCCTCCATGGCGTTCTCCTTCTCACAGCGCGCAAACTCCTCGGAGCCCACAACCGGGCGCTGGATCCCGAACAGCATGTCGCCCCAGAAGTAGAACAGTCCCACCGCGTACTGCGCCACGGGGTCCCCGTCCTTCGCCTGCTCCAGAACTGCAAGAAACGCCTCCTCCCGCGTGTTCTTCATCGCCGCCGCCAGCTCGCCCTTCAGCTCGTTCAGCCGGTCCGCGCCCAGCACGCACAGGTTGCTTCCCAGCTCAATCCCCTTCTTTAAAAGCTTTAAGGCCACGCTCTGGTTTTCCTTCACGCCGCCGTCCTCCCAGGCGTAGCACCGAGACAGAATGTAGAAGGCGTCCGGCTCCCCGGACTCCACCGCCTGCTCCGCAAGCCTCACGCCCTGGGGAAATTTGGCGGCATCCGCCTGAAAATACAGAAGCCGGATCGCCTCATCCAGCGTGTCTGAGTAGTACTTACCCATGTCCATCTCTCCTTTTGTCTCGATTCCGCCTCAGATATATGTCACCGGGTTTCCGCCCCGCTCTCCGTCCGCCCGGGGCGTCCGGGTCTCCGGGTAGCCAAGCGCCACCGCGCCGCAGACCGTCTCGTCCGGTGAGAGCCCAAGGCGCTCTAGCTCCGCCCGCACCGCCGGGTTTTCGTCCAGCCAGTGGAGCTGGTTGATCCAACAAGAGCCCACATCCAGGGAGGCCGCGGCCAGCATCATGTTCTCCAGCGCGCATGCGCAGTCCGCCATGGCGTTGCCGTACCCCTTCCGGTTGGCCGTCACGATCAGGACCGGCGCGTGGTAGTCGTACACATAGCCGCCCTTCTTGGCCTTCGTGATGGCGTTTTTCAGGCTCTTGTAGGTGTTCTCGTCCGCCTCCATTTTGCCAAACTCCTGGGCCGCCAGCTGGCGCAGCCGCTCCCGTACCTCCTCGTCTTCAATCACCAGAAAATGGGTAGTCCGGTTGTTCCCCCCGCAGGGCGCCTGCCGCCCGGCCTGGATCACCGCCTCAAGCACCTCCCTCGGCAGCTTCTCCTCAGAAAATTTCCGCACGCTCCGGCGCAGCCGGATGATCTCCAATACCTCATTCATCAATGCCGTCCCCTCCTTCTCTTATGTTGTCATTGTTCCCTCCCATCATAGCAGATTCCCCTGGATTTTCCAACGGATCGGAGCAGGATTTCCCGGCTAATTTTTGCCCGTTTTTCCCCTCTGCCGCGACAGAATCACGCCGCAGATCACGATGGACACCAGGGAGGCCGCCGGGGCCGCAAGTCCCATGTAGTACAGCGTCCCCTCAGCCAGCCGGCTGATCACATAGGACAGCGGGATGCGCACCCCGAAGGTGGCCACCATGCTGTGTGCGAAGGCGATCACGGACTTCCCGCTTCCGCTGAAGTAGGAGTTGATGCAGAACACAAAGCAGACCAGGATGCAGTCGATGGTGTAGGAGCGCAGGTACTGGGCCGCCGCGGTGATCACGGCCGGGTCGCTGGAGAAAATCCCGGTCAGCGTCTCCGGCAGCAGCTGCGCGTAGATGCACACCAGGACTCCGAACACCAGCGAGTAGCCGATCCCCCGCTTCAGCGCGCCAAACGCCCGCTCCGGCTTCCCGGCTCCCATATTCTGGGCCGTCATGGTGGCCACCGCGGAGGCGAAGGCCGATGGCGGCAGCATCGCGAAGCCGATGAGCCGCTCCACCACGCCCACGGCCGCGGAGGCGATCACGCCCATGGTGTTCACAATCACCGTGATAATTAAGAAGGACACATTCACCAGCGCGTCCTGCACCGCCAGCGGCGTCCCCACGATCAGGATCCGTCTCACCGAGTAGGGATCCGGCCGGAAATGCCGCTTTCCGAAGGGGAACGGGAAGCCGCGCTTCACGATGATCACCAGGGATAAAAGAAAGCTGATCCCCTGGGCCGCGATGGTCGCAGCCGCCGCCCCGGCCGCCCCCATGCCGAATCCGCCCACCAGCAGAAAGTCCAGCGCAACGTTTACCATGCAGGCCGCGGCCACCAGGTACATGGGCGTCTTGGAATCGCCGATCCCGCGGAAGATGCCGCTGACCGCGTTGTAGCCGACGATGAAGGGGATTCCGGCGGAGCAGATGAAAATGTACTGTTTTGCGTAGACGAATGCCTCCGGCGGCGTGTGAAGAAGGCCCGTCACCGGCCCGGACGCGGCTGTCATGATCCCGGTGCAGATGAGCGCCACCAGCGCGAACAGCCCCGCAAGCGAGCCAACCGCCCGCGCCGCCTTCTCCTCATCCCGCTCCCCGATGGCGTGGCCGATCAGCACCGTGCCGCCCATGGACAGCCCCAGCACCGCCCCGGTGATGGTCTGCATGAGCTGGCTCCCGGTAGCCACCGCCGAGACCGCGGCGGAGCTGTCGTAACGCCCCACCACAAAAAGGTCCACCGCCCCGTAGAGCGCCTGCAAAAATCCGGACAGCAGCACCGGCACCGCAAAGCTCAAAAGCGCCGGCCCGATCTTCCCCTCCGTCATTGAAATCTGCTTTTTCATCTCCCTCAACTCCCTTTTTTCACAAAGTATTGACTGCCTCGCAGCCCCATCTCCCACCAAAAAACCGGATAAGAGAGCGGGCGCATCCCGCCATCTTATCCGGCATATAATCTTCAGCTATTACATACCCTCCGATGAACGCCTATATTTTAGCACAAGGCCCGCCGGTTTGGCAAGAGGCCCGCACGCAATAAATATAAAATACAGCGTGCCGGACCGGCGCACTTTATGGTATAATTGGAGCGCCAAACAGAATGATTTGAGGAGGAATATATACATGAAAAAATATGCAATGATGATTATGGGAAACTACGAGCCCGAGACCGACACCCTGGAGATCACCCGCGGCGGGATGCTCACCCGCTTTGTGACCGTCCGGAGCATGGAGGAGGCCGTGACGACCGCCCGCAAGCTCTGCGAGGAGGGCTTCGGCTGTCTGGAGCTGTGCGGTGCCTTCGGGAAGGAAGGCGCGCGCCGCATGATCCAGGAGACGAACGGAGAGATGGCCGTCGGCTACTGCGTCAATGACCCGGACATGGACCAGAAAATCCAGGAATTTTTCAGCTGACCGCTGCCGCCCAGAGGGCTCAAGATTGGAGAAGCCATGCATGCCTTTGACCGCACCCTGACCGTCCGCGGCTACAGGGACTATACAGGAAAAATCACCGCCCCCGTCCGCCTGGCCCTGGTGAGCGACCTGCACAGCACGCTCTACGGGGAGAACCAGGAGCAGCTTTGCGCGGCCATCTATGCCTGCCGCCCCCAGCTGGTCCTAATGGCCGGGGACATCGCCGACCACCGGGTGCCCCACGGCGGGACGCGACTGCTCCTTTCCCGGATCGCCCGGGATTTCCCCTGCTTCTACGTCTCCGGCAACCACGAGCAGCGGACCGGGCGGCTGGAGGCGCTTAAGGCCATGTTCGCCTTCTACGGCGTCACCGTGCTGTCGGGCACCGCACAGTGTGTCGCCGTAGGCGGGCAGCGCCTCCAGGTCTGCGGCGTGGACGATCCCCACGTCTTCGCCCCCCAGCGGTTCACCAGAAAGCCGCCAGAGGGCTGGAGGGCCCAGTTTCACGCCTGCCGCCGCGCCCTGGATCCGTCCCGCTACTCCATCCTCCTGTCCCACCGCCCGGAGCTCACAGACTGGTACCGGGACAGCGGCTTTGACCTGGTGGTCGCGGGCCATGCCCACGGAGGCCAGGTGCGCATCCCCGGCCTCATGAACGGGCTCTTAGCCCCCCACCAGGGGCTTTTCCCCCGCTACGCGGGCGGGCGCTACGCCCTCGGCTCCACCACCATGATCGTCAGCCGGGGCCTCTGCTTAAACCGCCTTCCCCGCATCTACAATCCGCCGGAGCTTGTGGTCATCGACCTGGAACCGACAGGAGGCCGCCCGGCAGCCCCGCAGCCGAAATAATTTCTTTTATTCCCCCTGCTTCTGTGCTATGATAAAGGCAGCCGATATTTTATGTAAAGCGGGAAGGACGGATCACGATTGGGCAAACAAACGCTGGCCGTGGTGGAGACACTGGCCAAAAAAATATTGAAATCTTACTTCTGCGACTCCGACCTGGAATTTATGATCTCCACATTCGCGGACGACATTTTATGGCTGGGCAGCGGGGAAAAGCAGAAAGCGGAGGGCCGGGAGGCCGTGGCCGCCTTCTTCCGCGCGGGCAAGGACGAGATGATCGCCTGCGACATGACGGATGAGTTCTACCACACCATAGACTTGGGCGGCGGATGCTACCTCTGCGAGGGCGGCAGCCACCTGCACAACAAGCCCGAATCCGAGGCCTGCCTGGACTTATTCCAGCGCGTGACCTTCATCTTCCGCGAGAAGGGGGACCGTCTGGAGACCGTCCACATCCACAACTCGGTGCCCTACGCCCCCATAGGGGACGACGAGCTGTTTCCGCTTGAAGCCGGACGCCGGGAATTCCAGGCCCTTCAGGCGGAGTTTAACCAGCAGGCCCAGTTCCTCGAGCGCCTCTACAACACGGTCCCCTGCGGAATCCTCCAGTTCTCCACGGATCCCGGCCACCATGTGGTCGCGCTCAACCCCATGACCTGGAAATTCTACGGGTATGCCTCGGAGGAGGCCTACTTAAACGACATCGCGAGCCCCCTCCAGAACGTGGAGCCGAAGGACCGCGACTGGATCCTGTCCGTGATCGACGGGCTGGTCCTAAACGGGGAGAATGCAGTCTACCGGCGGCAATGTACCCGGAAAAACGGCGAGGAGGCCTGGATCAACGTGGTGATGGGCCGGATCGTCAACAGCAACGGCGAGGAGGTCATCCAGGCGGTCTTCACCGACATCACCGAGCAGATGCGCCTGGAAAAGGCCCAGGAGCAGGAGCGGATCCTGGAAAACCGCTCCCTCCGGGCAGCTATCTACACCGCCTACCCGCTGATCATGAGCCTCAATCTGACCCAGGACACCTACAGCTGCTTCGCCGACGGCCAGGCCGCCTACACGTTCCCCAGGGACGGCCGCTACTCCGATTTTATGCGGATCTGTCTGCCCAACGTGTACCAGAGCTACCAGGAGGATTTCGAGGCCAACTTAAACCGCGAGTCCATTCTGCGCCGGTTCGCCGACGGTGAGCGCGAGATTTACATGGAACTGCAGGAGCGGGGGCTGGACAATAAATACCACTGGATCGCGGTCCACGTCATCTACGTGGAGAACCCGTTCAACAGCGATGTGCTGGCCATCAACCTGATCAAGGTTCTGGACACCCAGCGGAGGGAGCAGGCGCGCCAGGAGCAGCTCCTGCGGGATGCCCTGGCCACCGCAAAGGCCGCCAGCCGCGCCAAATCCGACTTTCTGTCCCGCATGAGCCACGACATCCGGACCCCCATGAACGCCATCATCGGCATGGCCACCATCGGAAAGCTCAAGATCGACGACCGCGAGGCGGTCCTGGACTGCTTCCAGAAGATCGACGCCTCCTCCCAGTACCTGCTCTCCCTGATCAACGACATCCTGGACATGTCCAGGATCGAGACGGATAAGATGGAGATCGCCCACGAGCCCTTCGACTTCAAGGGCTTCACGGACGAGATCAACCTGATCATCTCCCCCCAGGCTGCGAACCGCGGGCTCTCCTACGAGCTGCGCTGCGCAGACTCCCTGGAAAAGCGCTACATCGGCGACGCCCTGCGCACCAAGCAGATCCTGTTAAACCTCCTGTCCAACTCCTTAAAGTTCACCCCCGCCGGAGGTTCCATCGGCGTGGACATCCGCGAGGAGCACCGGGCGGGCGGAATTGCCTCCCTAAAATTCATCGTGTGGGACTCCGGCGTCGGGATCTCCGAGGAATTCAAGGAAAAGCTCTTCCAGCCCTTCGAGCAGGAATCCCCCGGAAACGCCCGCAACAACGTTGGGAGCGGCCTGGGCCTCTCCATCGTCTACAACCTGGTGCAGCTCATGGGCGGCTCCATCGCGGTGGACAGCAAGAAACACGAGGGGGCAACGTTTACTGTGGTGATACCGTTTCAGCTGGGAGATGAGGATGCGGGGCCGGCCCCCGTCTCCCAGGAGGTTTCCGCCCAGGCCCAGCCGGCTCCCGTTTCCTCCCCCGCCCAGCCGACCCAGACTTTGCAGGACTCCTCCCCCGCCCAGGCCCCTCTAACCGGTCGGCGCCTCCTTCTGGTGGAGGACAATGCGCTCAACCAGGAGATCGCCCGGACGCTCTTGGAGATGAACGGCGCGCAGGTGGACGTGGCAGAAAACGGGTTGGAGGCCGTGGAGTGCTTCGCCGCCCATTCCCCCGGCACCTACCAGGCCATCCTGATGGACATCCGCATGCCGGTCATGGACGGCCTTGAGGCCACCCGCAGGATCCGCGCCATGTCCCGCCCCGACGCCGGGACCGTCCCCATCCTCGCAATGACCGCAAACGCGTTCGAGGAGGATAAGAAAGAGGCGTATAAGGTGCAGATGAACGGGTATCTGGTGAAGCCGTTAGATATCAATGGAGTATTGGAGGAGTTGAGGCGGGTGATGGAAAGGTGATCATCCCGCCGCAAGCACTCCAACAAAAACGAGACCTCATTCTCCCCCCCTTACATTCCCAGGGAAGACTCAAGGTCTCGTTTTTGTTATTTCCACCGCCGTCACCGGCAGCGCATCGATTCATTTTTCATCTACAGGATCTCATCCTTAAAGGCCTCCACATCCGTGCTGAGGATCACCTTTGCGCGCTCCAGATCGCCCGCCTCCAGCGCCTCCACCAAAAGGATGTGGTTGCTGGCGTCGGACACCTTGCTCTCATTCCACAGCTTGGTGAAATACTGGTTGGAAATCCTGGTGCACACGTTCATGGCGCCCTCCAGGGCCTTCTGGACGTAGCTGTTGTTGGAGAAGCTGCAGAGCGTCTTGTGGAACAGGTTGTTGGCCTCCCAGTGCATCTTCGGGTCCTTCGTGTAGGTGATCCGCGTGGCCTCCTCGTTCAGGCGCTTTAGCTGTGACAGCTGCTCGCTGGTCAGATAGGGGAAACATGTCTCCAGGGCTCCCAGTTCAATAATTTTCCGGTACTCGATAATTTCCATAATCTGGTTAGGAAGAATCGCCATGAGCTGATATCCGAATCGCGGAATATTGTTGAGGACGCCTTCACTGCAGAGCTGGACGAGCGCCTCTCTCACCGGGGTTTTGCTGACACCATATTTCTCCATCAATGTCTTTTCATTAATAATATCGTTTGCCTTGTAGACCCCATCCAGTATATCCTTCATAATGCCTTCGTATACCTGGCTTTTTATCGACTGCCCCTGCATGTTTTAGTTACCCCTTTATTTAATATAGTTTAGCCCTTGACTGCTCCGGCCATCATCCCTGATTTCTGGAATGTCTGTAGTATTAAATATAACACAATTATCGGAATAATTACAAGTGTTGTGCCTGCAAGAATCACCGGCCACGGCGTGGAGAGCCCCTCACTCACGGGAAGCAGCGAAATTGTCACCATTAATGTGTACTTAGCCTGTTTGCGCAGGTACAGCAACGGCCAGAAGAAATCATTCCATCTGGCGATCAGCGTGACGGCGGCCCAGGATGCCAGCGCGGGCTTGATGATCGGGAGAATGATCCGGTAAAAAATGCCGAAATCCTTGCACCCGTCAATCCTGGCGGCCTCGATCAGCTCATCCGGCACATCGCTGATATACTGGTGCATGTAGAAAATTCCCACCGCTGTGGCAATTCGCGGGATGACGAGCGACCAAAGGCTGTTGATCAAGTTCAGCTTCTTCATAATCACGAACAGCGGAACCGCTCCAACCTCCGGCGGAACCAGCATGGTGGCAATCACAAAGTAGAACAGCAGATCCCTGCCCGGGAATTTATACTTTGCGAACGCGAAGCCCGCCAGCGAGCAGAAAAACAGCGATGTCACGGTGCCCATGATCGTGGTAAACACACTGTTGAAGGTGTTCATGCCCACCGGGATCATGGAAAACAGCTTTCTGAAATTGTCGAGCGTCGGATTGGCAACCCAGATGGACTGGAATCCGCTGATGCTCTCCGAAGTCGGTTTAATTGAAATCAGGCACATCCACAGAATAGGAAGAACACATACCAGCGAAATGATGATCAGTACCGTATGTAATGTCAAAGAGGCCAGATTTTTCTTACCTTTATATCCCATATCGATTCCCCTCCTATAATTCTCCCTGTCTGCGCTTCACAACCATCTGAATCACCGACAAGAACGCCAGGATCACAATCAGAATCACGCCGATGGCAGATGCATAACCCATGTTGAAAATGTTAAATCCGGATTCATACATATACTGGAACAGAGATGTGTTGGACGTGCTCGGGCCCGGCAAAATATAGGACTCATTGAAGAGCTTCCAACTGTCCACGGTCAGTGTGATGGAACAGAAAAACAGGATATTGCCCAGAGACGGGAGCGTGATGTAGATAAACTGTTTCCACTTGTTCGCGCCGTCCACGGTGGCTGCCTCGTAGTAATCCTTGGAAATGTTTAACAGGCCGGAAAACACGATCATGGTGAACCACGGCGTGTTCCGCCATACATTCAGCATGATAACCGGAATCTTGGAGTATTGGGTGCTGGTGAGCCACGGAACCTTCGACAATCCCAGCCACGCCAGAAACTCATTGAACAGACCCACATTCTCGTCAAACAGCATTCTGAAAATCAAGCCCATGGCGATTGCGGCGCAGATGTTCGGGAGGAATGTGACGGTTCTGAAGAATGCCTTCCCCTTCAGCATATCAGAATTTAACAGGCTTGCGATTAAAACCGAGAGAATCAGGATGAACACCAGGCCGGTCACCCAGTAGACCACTGTGTTGCCCAGGGCATCCCAAAACATATTGTCGATCAACAGTTTTTTATAATTGTTAAATCCACAGAACTGCGGCTGCCCGATTCCTTTCCAGTTCGTCAGGCTGATGTAAAAGGTCCAGATGGTGGGAATCAGCTGAAACGCGAGGAACAGGATAAAAAAGGGCAGTATAAACAGATAGGGGGCCTTATATTTTTTCAGTGTTTTAAGCATATAACTTCTCCTCATATTTTAAAGCACAGGGGGAAGGCAGCGCCTCCCCCCTGCTTATGCCTCACAGCGTAAACCACCGCTCATAGTGCCTTGTTACTTAATAATCTCCGCCTGGCCGATCTTCGCTTTCAGGTTCTTATCCATGTTGGCAATGGCCTGGTCCATGGTCTGGTTGCCCGCAACATAGTTCTCAAGCTCGGAGGAAATGATCTCATCCGCCTCCGCATCCTGCGGTGTCACAACCAGGTTGGTCGCGCCGTTCTCAAGGCATTTGCCCTCCATCTCGCGGAAGGACATGCCGCCGTAGAACTCGGACGGCTCTTTCCAGAAGTCATCCTGGAGCATCTCCAGAGAGATCGGGTTTGCGTAGGGTGCATTCTGGGATTCCATGGATTTAACCCAGGTATTTCTGGACTCGGTGTCAAAGGTGAAGTCCTTCCACAGCTGCTCCAGAAGTCCTGCGTACACATTGTCGCCCTTGTTTACGATACAGAAGTAGGAGGATACCGGAGCGCCTGCCTTGCCCACGCTCTCGTACTCCGGTGAAGGCATCACTCTCCACTGTCCGGCGGTCGCCTGGCAGTTCTTTCTCATGAACTCATCCCAGAACGCGCCGATGTAGAACGTCGCAACCTTCTGCTCATTGATTGCGTCGTACAGTGCGGGCTCCATGATCTCGGACTTTAACAGCAGGCCCTCGGAGTACAGCGTATCCAGAGTTCCCATTGCCATCTTCGTGCCCTCGTCCTCGCCGATCACGATCGCGCCGTTCTCATCCCAGATTCTGGCGTTGGCCTGAGGCATAAGGCCTCTTCTGCCCCAGTATCTCCAGGTCTTGCTGCTCGGGCTGATGTAGGAGAGGTAAACCTCACCGTTGCTCTTCTCCTTTAACTGGCGTCCGGCCTCGATGTAGCCGTCGAAGGTGCTCATGGTCGCCGGGTCAATCCCGTACTTGTCAAAAATGTCCTTGTTGTAGAACAGCACGTTGGGGCGCACAGACTCGGGAAGTCCGTAAATCTTGCCGCTCACCGTCGCGTCCGCGGTTGCGCCGTCAACCATCTTGTCGATGTAGGGCTGAAGGAACTCGGTCTCATCCTTCAGGATTCCAGCCTGGGACAGGTCCATGATGTTGACCGGATCCAGATAGGTTGCATCCGGAAGATCGTCGTCCGCGCCGGACAGAGCGGTCATGGTGATCTTCTCACGGCTCTGGGCATGGCCCTCGGTCTGCACAATCTCAATCTTTACGTCCGGAGCGATGTCCCTGTGGGCATCCAGCCATGCGTCGTAGTACTCCTGAAGGTACTGGGGCTGTCCGGTTCCGTAGATAGTGATGGTTCCGGCCGGGTAAACCGTCTTGTCGCCGCCCGCGCTCTCCGTGCCCGCTGCACTCTCCGCCTTGCTCTCCGTCTTGGCGCTGTCGCCGCCCGCTGCGGTTGTCGCCTGGGTTCCGCTGGCGCTGCTGCCACCGCCGCAGCCGGTCAACATGCTCGCCGTCATCACCGCCGCCAAAAGTCCTGCTACTGTTCTTCTCATAATAAATTACCTCCCTTTTAAATTTCTCTTGCTGCTTCTGCAATTGCGCGGATTCTCTCGTAGGGGATCTCCGTAGGCAGTGTGCAGTCCGCACCAAGGATAAATGCTGTCTTTCCATAATCGCGGATTACCTGTTTGGACGCCTCCTTCAGCTCCTCGATGGTGCCGTCCACCATCACGCCGCTTCTGTTGGCCAGGCCGCCCATAACCGTCGTGCCCGGGAACAGCTTTCTTCCCTGCTCCAGGCTGAAATCCGTCTCATAAACACCCCAGTTTACAACATCGGCCAGATCATTGTAGGACGCATACCGCTGCATGTTCAGGTTGTTCTTGCACATATGTAAGAAGTTGTAATTGCCAGCCTCCTTGGAAGCCTTCAAAATCTGCTTGTCAAAGGGCTCGATCATCTCCGCGAACTCCTCGTCCGTAAAGTAATGTCTCTCGCCGCCCAGCGCCGCGTAGTAGATTCCGTCCAGACCCATCTCCTTGTAAGCCGCGGCCAGCTGGCACATACCGTCCGTAATCCGCTTGAACGCCTCCAAAACCGGCTGCTTGTTCTCACGGATGTGGGTGCAGAACAGCTCTCTCACGGCCTCGTAGCCATATCTCGCCTCGATCGGATGGATCGCGGACGCGCAGATTCCGTGGAGCGTTCCCAGAGAAAACGCCTCCGGATCCGCCTGATCCATAATCCGCTTCACATCCTCCATCTGCCGCTTCATGAATCCATCGTTCATCGAGTAGGTCGGGATCTTGTTCCAGTCCTCCGGAGTTCTGATCTCGCCCACATCCGGAACCAGATTCTCATTGAACAGAGGTTGTTCAGGAAAGGGAAGACAAACAAGCAGAAATCCAGTATTCATGCGGGTTTGCGGTGGGATGGCTCCCCAAAAGCTGAACACAAATAAGACAAGCAGCAATACAATCGCATATCGTTTCTCAGGGAGAATGTTGATTTACGTCACATTCTCCCTTTTTTCATTTCAGAAACGAGGTGATTGTAAAGTGAACACGCAAATCATCGCCATCGCCAACCAGAAAGGCGGCGTTGGCAAGACAACGACCTGTGCGAACCTGGGGATTGGGCTGGCACAGGCCGGAAAGAAAGTGCTGCTGATCGACGAAGACCCGCAAGGCAGCCTGACCATCAGCCTGGGTCATCCCCAGCCGGACAAGCTGCCCTTCACCCTGTCCGACGCGATGGGGCGCATCCTGATGGATGAACCACTCAAACCCGGTGAGGGCATCCTGCACCACCCGGAAGGCGTTGACCTGATGCCCGCCGACATTCAGCTCTCCGGCATGGAGGTTTCGCTGGTGAACGCCATGAGCCGCGAGACCATTCTGCGGCAGTATCTGGACACGCTCAAGGGACAGTATTCCCATATCCTGATTGACTGTCAGCCCTCCCTGGGTATGCTCACAGTCAATGCGCTGGCCGCCGCCAACAGGGTTATCATCCCTGTCCAGGCAGAGTATCTGCCCGCCAAAGGTCTGGAACAGTTGCTCCAGACAGTAAATAAGGTAAAGCGGCAGATCAACCCCAAGCTCCAGATTGACGGCATCCTGCTGACGATGGTGGACAATCGCACCAACTTCGCCAAGGAAATCGCCGCCCTGCTGCGGGAGACCTACGGCAGCAAAATCAAGGTGTTCGCCACCGAGATCCCCCATTCTGTCCGGGCCAAGGAAATCAGCGCCGAGGGCAAGAGCATTTTTGCCCATGACCCCGGTGGTAAGGTGGCCGAGAGCTACAAAAATCTGACGCAGGAGGTGACGAAACTTGAAAAGCAGCGCGAAAAAAGTAGAGCTGGCATCGGTAGATGACCTGTTTTCCACCGAAGAAAGCCGCGCCGATGCCCAGCGGGAACGGGTGCTGGAAATCCCCCTGTCTGAGCTGCACCCTTTTAAGAATCATCCGTTCAAAGTCAAGGATGATGAATCCATGATGGAGACTGCCGACAGCGTTCGGCAGTACGGGGTGCTGGTTCCAGCGATTGCAAGACCTGACCCGGAGGGCGGTTATGAGCTGGTAGCCGGACACAGGCGGCACAGAGCCAGCGAACTTGCCGAGAAAGAAACCATGCCGGTCATTGTCCGAGACTTGGATGATGATGCCGCCACCATCATCATGGTGGACAGCAACTTACAGCGGGAAAGCCTGCTCCCCAGCGAAAGAGCCTTTGCCTACAAGATGAAACTGGAGGCTATGCGACACCAGGGAGAACGCATGGATTTAACTTCCGCCCAAGTTGGGCGGAAGTTAGCTGGTAAAGAATCCAGAGAAATTTTGGCGGAACAGGTCGGCCAAAGCCGTAACCAGATTTCCCGCTATATCCGTCTGACAGAACTGATTCCTGAATTGATGGATATGGTGGATGAAAAGAAGATTGCCCTGAACCCTGCCTATGAGCTGTCGTTCCTCAAAAAAGAGGAACAGGTGCAGCTTTTGGACGCGATGGACAGCGAACAGGCTACCCCCTCTCTCTCCCAGGCCCAGCGGCTCAAGAAATTCAGCCAGGAGGGGCATTTATCCATTGATGTGATGCGGGCGATCATGGGCGAGGAAAAGAAAAGCGATCTGGATAAGGTGACATTCACCTCTGACACTTTGCGGAAGTATTTTCCCAAGAGCTACACACCCCAGCGGATGCAGGAAACCATTATCAAGCTGCTGGAACAGTGGCAGAAAAAGCGCCAGCAACAACATGAACGCTGAGAAAGGAGCAGCCTATGAGGGATATTTCAGCCCGTGAGCTGAAAGGACACAACATTCTCGCCGTGGAGCGTTTTCAGGATAACACCCGCCGAATGATTGAGTTTTCCGTCCTGCGTTCCTGTGCTTACGGCAGCCCCGGCGATGAAATTCGGTTGTTTCTTACGGAGGACGGCTATCAGGCCGCCCTCCTGAGTCAGCAGCGCCGGGAAATCAAAATCAAGCGGTACGCCCGTATCATCGAGGGCCATATCCTCGATTTTAAACCGGACAAGCGCCGCCGCCACTCATAAACAAGTGATTACTGCGAAAGGAAAGGAATGAATATGTGTACTGTAAAGGAAATCCGGGAAGCAATCCGAGAGGATTACCATTCCCAGCATGATATGGAATCCGGCGAGATTGACCGTGTTTTGCAAACTCTGCCATTCTCTCAGGGAAATGACCTGCTGGACAAACCGCCCATCCCCAAGCGCCCCTACCGGCGCAGAAAAAGTGAACAAAACAGCTGACTGCCACAATTCTTTTTACAGGATTGTGGCTTTTTTCATACCCTGAGAAATTTGGAAGGAGTGAGGTCAATGGCCGTATTTCGCATTGAACGAACCAGAGATTATACCGTGATGAGCAACCATCATTTACGCAACGGGAAACTGTCCCTCAAGGCAAAGGGGCTTCTTTCCATGATGCTGTCCTTGCCGGAGGACTGGAACTACACCACCAGAGGGCTTGCTGCCATCTGCAAAGAGGGTGTGGACGCTATCGGCGGTGCGCTGCGGGAACTGGAAACTGCCGGGTACATTGTCCGCCATCAGCTGCGGGACCGGCAGGGCCGGATCAGCGATACCGAGTATGTCATCTATGAGCAGCCACAGCCGAAGAACCCGGATACGCCCCAGCCGGATACGGCTTCACCAGATACGGAAAACCCGGATATGGAGAAACCGGATACGGAAAAGCCCGCAGAATTAAATATAGAGAAATCAAATACTCAAAAATCAATTACTTATGGATCAAGTACCGATTCCATTCCCTTCCGGGAGCCAGCGGCGGCAAGACCGCCGGAACGGAAAGGAAGGGATGCGATGTCTGTCACAGAGATAGAAAATTATCGAGAATTGATTTTAGAGAACATCGAGTATGACCACCTGTGCCGGGAGTTTACCACCTACCGGGAGGACCTGGACGAGATTGTGGAGTTGATGGTAGAAACGGTCTGCGCCAAGCGGAAAACCACTCGGATTGCAGGCAGCGACTTCCCCCATGAAATCGTGCGGTCCCGTTTTTTGAAGCTGGACAGCGAGCATATCCGGTTTGTCATGGACAGTTTGCAGAAAAACACCACCGAGGTCCGCAACATAAAGCAATACCTGCTGACGGTGCTGTTCAACGCACCCACCACCATCAGCAACCACTACACCTCTCTGGTCAACCACGATATGAACACAGGCGGCTGGTAAGGCCGTCTTTTTTCATCCCACAACAACGAATTTTACAGGAGGTTACGCTATGAACCAGATGGAAATTTTCAAAAACCCGGAGTTTGGGGCTATCCGCGCCGTGGAGATTGACGGGGAGCCTTGGCTGGTTGGAAAGGACGTGGCGCTGGCGCTGGGGTATAAAAACCCGCAAGAGGCTATCCGCAACCACGTTGACGCAGAGGACAAGGGGGTGAGCGAAATTCTCACCCCCGGCGGGATGCAGAAACTCCCCATCATCAACGAATCTGGCCTGTATTCCCTGGTGTTGTCCAGCAAGCTCCCCAAAGCAAAGCAGTTCCGCCGATGGGTTACGTCCGAGGTGTTGCCCACTATCCGCAAACATGGTGCTTATATCACCAGAGAAAAGCTGTGGGAGGTTGCGACTTCCCCGGAAGCCATGATGAAGCTCTGCTCCGATCTGCTGGCCGAACGCGAGAAAAATGCGGCGCTGCGGGAGGAAAACGCCATGCTGGAGGGCAAGGCAGCCTTTTACGACCTGTTCATCGACCTCAAGCACAGCACCAATCTCCGCACCACCGCCAAAGAACTGGTTGTGCCGGAACGCCGGTTTGTCCGGTTCCTGCTGGAACAGCGGTTTGTCTATCGCACAGCGTCCGGGAATGTGCTGCCGTATGCCAAATCTGCCAATGACGGCCTGTTCTGCGTCAAGGACTACTGCAACCATGGGCATACCGGCTCCTATACGCTGGTAACGCCCCAGGGCAAGCTCTACTTTGCTCAGTTGCGGGAAATGATTTTGCTGGTCTCATAAGAACGGAAAGGAAGTGGGTTTTATGCAGGAAAGCAAAACAATCGGTCAGCTGATGGAGGAAATGCGCCGGAAAGCCGGGGCGCAGAATTATCATGGTCATGACTACATGGACCTTCAGCGATTTGCGGAAAACACCCGGCACATGATTATTTTTGATGTGCTGACACATGACTCCCCGGTGGGCTGGAAAGGAGAACGCACCCGCCTGTTTTTGTCAGAAATAGGCTATGAAAAAGCTCTGGACAGTCAGTCAAAGGGGCAGATCAAGATTCTCAGCCATGCAAAGGTCAGAAATGGAGATTTGTTTTATGATCGGTCTACTCAGATTCGTTGAGGGCAGTCCAATGAAGAAGTATCTTCTCCGGCGGCTGGTAGTCCCGCCTTAGATTTTTTGAACCATCCCTGCAAAATCCGTGGAAAGGAGGCGTTATCCCATGCAGGAAGAAGTGGAAAACAGAACTTTAACTCTGGTAGTCAGCGGAACAAAGTTCACCGGGCGGCTATTTAAGGCTGCCATTTGTAAATACCTTGCCCACCGCAAGGAAAAGAAACTGCAAAAGCAGAGATGCCGGGACGCGCCTGTGAAGCCCCAGGGCAAACAGACGGTCAAGCAGCTTGTGGGACAGAACCAGGGCGTATCCAACATTGAGCTTACTGACCCCTCCATCAAGGAGTTTGAAAAGATCGCCCGGAAATACGGTGTGGATTATGCGGTGAAGAAAGACCGCAGCACCTCCCCGCCCAAGTACCTGATCTTTTTCAAAGGCCGTGACGCCGATGCGCTGACCGCTGCTTTCACCGAGTACACCGGCAAAAAGGTCAAAAAAGCAGAAAAAACAGAGCGCCCGTCCGTGTTGGCAAAGCTGAACCAGTTCAAAGAGCTGGTCAAAAATGCCGTGGTGGACCGCACCAAGCGAAAGGAGCTGGAACGATGAAAAAACAGCTTGACATCAAAAAGCTCCTGATTTTGAACCTGCCATATATCCTGATGGGGCTGTTTGCTACCAACTTCGGAGAAGCATGGCGGCTGGCCGTGGGTGCGGACGCTTCGGCAAAGCTGCTCTCGTTCTTCTCTACACTGCCGGTGGCGCTGGCCAGCTGGTGGCCCAGCCTGCACCCGCTGGACCTGCTGGTGGGCCTGTGCTGCGGCGGTGGCCTGCGCCTGGCGGTCTATCTCAAGAGCAAGAACGCCAAGAAGTACCGGCATGGCATGGAATACGGCTCCGCCCGATGGGGAACCCATGAGGACATTGCGCCCTACATCGACCCGGTATTCCAGAACAATGTGATTCTGACGAAAACGGAAAGCCTGACCATGAACAGCCGCCCCAAGGACCCCAAGACCGCCAGAAACAAAAATGTGCTGGTGATCGGCGGCTCCGGTTCCGGTAAGACCCGATTCTGGCTGAAACCCAACCTGATGCAGATGCACAGCTCCTATGTGGTCACAGACCCCAAAGGCACGATTCTGGTGGAGTGCGGTAAGATGCTCCAGCGCGGGACCCCCAAGTTGGGCAAGGACGGCAAGCCCATGAAAGATAAGCGCGGCAAGGTCATTTATGAGCCGTACCGGATTAAGGTCCTCAATACCATCAACTTCAAAAAGTCCATGCACTACAATCCTTTTGCCTATCTGCACAGCGAAAAGGACATTTTGAAGCTGGTTACGACCTTAATAGCGAATACAAAGGGAGAGGGCAAAGCCGGGGACGATTTTTGGGTCAAGGCGGAGACGCTTTTGTACTGCGCCCTCATCGGGTATATCCACTATGAAGCTCCGGTGGAGGAACAGAACTTCTCCACCCTCATTGAGTTCATCAACGCTATGGAAGTCCGTGAGGATGACGAGGAGTTCAAGAACCCGGTGGACCTGATGTTTGACGCACTGGAAGCGGAAAAGCCCAACCATTTCGCGGTCAGACAATATAAAAAATACAAGCTGGCAGCGGGCAAAACCGCAAAATCAATCCTGATTTCCTGCGGTGCGCGCCTTGCCGTGTTCGATATTGCCGAACTGCGGGAGGTTACAGCATACGACGAGCTGGAGCTGGATACCCTGGGAGACCGGAAAACGGCCCTGTTCCTCATTATGAGCGACACGGACGATTCCTTTAACTTCCTGATCTCCATGTGTTACACCCAGCTTTTTAACCTCCTGTGCGAAAAAGCCGACGATGTGTACGGCGGGCGGTTGCCGGTCCATGTGCGCTGTCTTATCGACGAGTGCGCCAACATCGGCCAGATTCCCAAGCTGGAAAAGCTGGTGGCTACCATCCGAAGCCGTGAGATCTCCGCCTGTCTGGTGTTGCAGGCGCAGAGCCAGCTCAAAGCCATCTACAAGGACAACGCCGATACCATCATCGGCAACATGGATTGCTCCATTTTCCTGGGCGGCAAGGAGCCAACCACCCTCAAGGAACTGGCCGCTGTGCTTGGGAAAGAGACCGTCGACACCTACAACACCGGCGAGAGCCGTGGGCGGGAAACCTCTCACTCGCTCAACTATCAAAAATTGGGGAAAGAGCTGATGAGCCAGGACGAGCTGGCCGTTATGGACGGCGGCAAGTGCATCCTCCAGCTGCGCGGTGTGCGGCCTTTCCTTTCGGATAAGTACGACATCACCAAGCATCCCAATTTCAAGTACACAGCCGACGCAAGCGACAAGAACGCCTTTGATATTGAAGCGTTTTTATCCGCACGGCTGAAGCTCAAGCCCAACGAGGTCTGCGACGTGTACGAAGTGGACGCTGTGGGCGACGAATGATGTTCCGCTGTGAAAGGAGTGGTTTTATCTATTCGCCTTACCTGCCCCCTGCGGGGCCATTGGCGTACAAAGCGGACAATCGCACAAAAAAATAATGAAAAAGGAGGACAGCCGGAATCAGGCCCCCGGAAACCGGGCGGCGGATTGTTCCGGCTTTTGTATGCCTATGAAACATGACTGACAAACTTTATCAAAATGATTCCGGCTAACAATTATTTATGGAATTTTTCAATCAGGCAATCACCGTTTTGCAGACCCTCGTTATTGCCCTGGGTGCCGGTCTCGGCGTGTGGGGCGTCATCAACCTGCTGGAAGGTTACGGAAATGATAACCCAGGTGCAAATGCTCATGTGCGGTAAAGTAATAAAAAGATTTAGGTAGCCGCCTTAACTATTCCTAAATAAGATAATATGCACAGTATTTTCTCGTAAATAGAAAATAAATTATTGCATTTTACCAATTATTATGTTAAAATGACAATGTAACAAAGAGCTATGTATTTTTAAGGAAAGGGAGGAACTTATGAATTTAAGAAAATCTATTTTAGCACTTTCAGTAGTAGCTGGAATTGTAGCTGCTCCAATGACTGTATTTGCCGCTCATACTCATAGTTGGGGTTCTCCCCAGTACTATGGATATGAAGATGAAATGACTGGGATAAATGTGCGACACGTCATGTATATAATTACAAACAATGTTTAATTTGTGGAGAAGTAAGCATTTATGAAGTTGAGACGATTGAAATGTCTCACAAATGGGTGAATGGTGCATGTGTATATTGCAACAAAGGTTACGCGAAAGAGATAAATTAACATAGTATCATTACCGGCAAGTTTATAATCAAAAAATAGAAAGCATTGAGAATATTTCAAAATTTCTTGAAAGTACTCTCAGTGCTTTCTTTGATAATATGAAAGGAGAAATAAATGCAAAAAAAACAACTTTCTGTATTAGTACTAATTATTTTATGCTTTTTATTAGGATGTAACAGAGAAACACCAAAAGATGAATCTCAACAAAATTATGAAGATGAATCTAATATTTCTAAAACAAATGGAGAAGAACTTGTAAATATAAACAGTGAATTGTTAGGTTCGACTCCTTTTGATATCCAAATCGATAAAACAGCATTGCAGACTAGAAAAGAAACAGAAACAGAAGTTACAATAAAGACAAATTTAACAGACTGGGGTTATACTGTTTCTTCTGAAAAAGGGAAAATATCTGATATAAATAAAAATTCATTCATATATATAGCACCTAAAGATGAGAGGGATGATACTATAAAAATACAATTATCGGACTATGAAAATGGCATATCATATGAATATACAATTCCACTTATTTTTGCGGGAAACAATGAACATTCTTTAGATAAATTCAAGGAAAATCTTTCAAGATTACCTAATAGTTAGTAAAGAGTCGATAGACTAAAGTACCACCATCCTCTTTTATTTCAACTGAATATCCATCCCGCCGCACCGCAGCGGCACATGAAGCAGTAAATCCGAAAAAGATTTGCTGCTTTTTTTGCGTCCATTTTTGGCAAATTTCCAAAAGTTCCGTATTAGACAGTGAAACCAAAAAAGGCTGCCATTTTTTTCAGACAGCGGGCAAAACGCAGCTTCCGAAACGCCTTATTGTCGGGAAAGACCGAGCCGCCGGAAAAGTTCTTGCCGGA
>USJW01000078.1 GCA_900555045.1 uncultured Clostridium sp.
TTATAAAAATTTAGTATTTACGATACTGTATCTCTAACAAAAACGGCAGGCAATTATAAAATCGCCTGCCATTTCTATTATATTTTATGTCGTTACTCTACCCACACTCCATTCCCGTCCACAACAAACCCGTCCGGCGTCACCGCATTCTTCACCAGTGCCCCCTTATTTCCATCAGACACAGTATTGAAGTAATACCACTTTCCGTCGATGAGCTGCCAGCCGGTCAGCATGCGCCCGCGGTTGCCGTTCGCCTCTGCCTGCAGGTAGAAGGTCTGTCCGTTCAGGGTAAGCCAGCCGGATACCATGCTTCCCTCCTGGTCAAAGTAGAACCACTCGTAAGCGCCGTTCCAGAGGATGCATGCCCATCTGGATACCATCCGCTCGCCGTTTGTTGCGCTGAAGCTCCACTTGCCGTCCGCTTCGCTCCAGGTACCGCTCACCGCGTAGGAGGGAGCAGCGCTGCCTGCCTTGTAGGAGCCGGTGCTGTAGGAGTCGTCGTCATCGCTGTCGCTTCCGCCGCCGTTTCCATGATTACCGGAATCGATCTTGGAGAACACAGCCACAACGCGGGTGTTGCGCTCCAGTGTGAAGGTGTAGGTCAGATCCTCGTCCACCTCCACGACTTTTCCGTTGACGCGCAGGGACTTTAATGCGTAACCGTCCTCCGGAGTCACCGTGATCACGATCTCGGTTCCTTCCTTCGCGTACCGGGTGTTGGCGGTAACCGTTCCGCCTGTCTGGTTGTCGGATATCTGCACGGTGTAGTAGCGGACCTCCGGCTCCACAGCCTTCGCCTCAAATACAGCGCTGACCGTGGTGTCCTCCTTTAAGGTAAAGGTGTAGGAGTCTCCGGAAGCGTTGATCTCCTTGCCGTTGATGATCCAGCCTGCCAGAACGTAGCCCTCATCCGGCTCAGCCATAACAGTGACATCCGTTCCCTTCTCCGCCTGCTCGATGTCAGCGGAAATGGTTCCTCCGGCCGTCTGTGCCAGGCTTACGGTGTAAAGCTTGATCTCCCTCTCCACATTCACCTTGATCTTCAGCTTGTTCTCGCCGATCTTGTCGATGCAGTTGGCGGGGCATGCCAGGGTTCCGTGGATGGTGTAGCTGCCGCTTGTCATTCCGTCGTAGTCCTCAGCGTTCCAGTTGACGCGGATCTCTAAGCTCTCCTCCTCGCCGTTTGCACCTACCGCCTTCACCTGCACGCTCTCAGGAAGCGCCAGATCGTAGAAGTCCGTTCCGTAGGGAACATCCAGCTCCTCGGACAGATCGTCCTCAATCTCCGTCAGCGTCAGCTTCTGGTATGCGTTGTCCGCGGGAATCAGAATATCGTCCACGTAGAAGCCGCCGGTGCCGTTGGAAGGCGCATTTAAGGTCAGCTTCGTGATATCCGCTGTCTCATAGCGGAATTTAAGTCCGGTCACCTCCACGCCGTTTGCCGAGATGGAGAATTGCTGTGTCTGCGGGTCCGCGATGACCACAAAGTCAATCCACTCGCCGTTTACCGGGCTGTCTAACAGTTTGACGGTCTTCGAGGGGTTGTCGCCTGCGCGGTATCCAACCACTCCGTCGTCATAGATCATCATGGTTACTGCCTGCTTGCCGTTGCTTCCCACCAGTGCAAAGTTCGCATACGGCGTGCTCTCATCAAAGTACATCTTCAGGCGGTAGGTCTGCTTCGTGGTCTGCTCCTCAAAGGTGTAGTACGCGTTCCGGTCGATTCCGCTCCCCTTGGTTGCGGAGTAGACATACAGCGCCTGGTCGGCTTTCGCCTCCTCACGCACCGCGTTGGACGCGCTGGCCTTGTTCACAGTCACATAATCGTCATCCTCGCGCTCTGCATTGGATGCGCTGGCCTTCTTGACGGCATTTGACGCGGTCGCCTTCACCGGCGTGGTCACAACATCCTCATCGTCGTCATCCTCGTACACAGCCGACGAGGGAGAGGCGATCTGTGCGTTCTTAAACTCCACATCGGAGAGCAGCTCATCCAGGGAGGGATCCTCCTCCTTGGTTCCGGGGGCCTCCTTGATCTCCACAACGCCCTTTGCGTCCTTGCCCGCGTAGGTCCATCCGTTCTGTGCCTCGGTGCCGCTCTTGTAGTCGTCGAAGCGGATCACATAGCGGTCGTTCTGACGCTCTAAGAGTGTCACGGTCAGCTCTGCGCTCACCTCAGAATAGTTGTCGTCATCGTCCATGGCCTGAACCGTGAAGGTGTAGGTCTCCTCCGGTTCCAGCCCCTCCACCGTGTAGGTGTTCTCCGTGATCTCTGCCTCCACTTCCTCGCCGTTCACGGTCAGGATATAGGAGAGCGGGTTGTCGCTCACGGACGCATCCCATTTGAGCGCCACATAGGTATCGCCGTAGCTTGTGTAGGTCAGGCGCTCCGGTCTTGTGGGCGCAATGTTCGTGGACTCATACACAATCAGGTTGTCAACCTGTGCGGTTGCTCCGGCCTCGGCGACCAGCTCAAACAGCTCGGGTGTATCGCCCTCGTAGGTGTATGCCTGCCCGTACAGCTTGCCGTCGATCATCACTCTGCAGATCTTTTTGTCCAGATCCACCTTAATCTTCACCACATGCCACTCGCCAGGAGTCAGGGGGCTCTCCCCGTCCGCGGCGCGGCTTTCTGTCTTACCGTAGGGGATCTCAACCACGGTGCTCTCGCCGGATTTCAGGCGCACAACACCCTTGCCCTCCACCGGACGGATCAGGAAGCTCACCATGCTGCCGCCCTCCTCCGGGTACTCCAGAACCGTGCCCGCAGTCACAGCCGCATTCTCGCCCGCAATCTCCAACACGTGGTTGTCATTCTCCGCCAGAGTCACCACCGCACTGCCGCCGTCCACGTTCCAGTGTGCGGGCGTCTCTCCCGGCTCCACGGTCTCAAACAGGTTGTCATGCTCTGCCAGCTTCACCTTCACGGTAAAGCTCCTGCCCGCGGTTCCCCACGGATGTCTGTCCGTAACCGCGGTGAACACGGTCACGCCGTCCTCCAGGGTCACCTGGATCTCCGGATCCGCCTCCAGAACCTCCTGGATCGGAAGCGCAGCCTTCAGGCTCAGGCTTCTCGCGGTCTGTGTCGGATCGGCAAAGGAGATCTCCATGGTTCCCTCCTCCGCGTTCTCCTTATACATCACCGACTCGCCCTGAGTCACGGTAAAGGCGCCGTACTTGCCGGCCTCGAAGAAGTTAATTCCAGTAATTCCCAGTTTATTTTCCCGCACCGCATGGATCTTGCCATCCTGGCGCAGAATCTCCACATCCGGGTTTTCATTGTAGGCTGCGGTCTCCTCCGCGCTCTTGCCCGGCAGAACCACGTAGGAGTACGCCTCATTCTGGGGCTTTTCGCCGTGGTCAAACCAGAAGGTCACGAAGCTGTTGATCCGCTGTGCGTTATCCCTGAACTTCTCGTATGTATTGACCAGATCCCAGCTTCCCAGCCTTGTCTCGCGCAGTCCGGTGATGTTTGCCTTGCCCGGGAAATAGTAGCCCACATCGCTGTCCTCGGTGTTTCCGGCCAGGTGAATCCATTGGGTGTCCTCATGCACACCGTTAAATTCATCGTCCGCCGGCGGGATCACCGTGGTCTCGTCCAGGTTCACCGTCGCCCCTGCTCCGGCTCCCGTGTCGCGGATCACCACGTTCCAGCCCTCGATGGTTGCCACGGACTCATCGTTCGTGCGGTCCTCAAAATTCTCGGAATACTGCACCTCATCGCCGCACTTGACGGTGATATCATCCACCAGCATCGTGCCCGCCTTGGAGCCCGGAGCCACAACCTCGAACGCCGTGAGTGTATTCGCTCCGCCGTCCAGCGCGGTGTAGAATCCGGCGTTCACCAGGTCCGCTGCGATTGTGCCGCTGGTGCCGGTGGCCACGCCCTTCTCAATGTGCTTTCCGTCAAAATAGTAGTTGAACGTCTGGTTCGCCATATCCAGCTCCACGCGCACATCATGCCATTCCTTGGCGGAGAGCGCTGCGTCCGTTGAGTATGCGTCCTTGTTGCCGCTGTTCGGAACTCTCGGCACAAATGCGCCCTCGCGCATGGTCAGGAACACAACATTCTTCTGATCCGCAGCCGCTCCGGTGCCGGAGGCGTACAGCTTAATCGCAAAGAAATCGGTCGCCGCAGGCATCTTCACCCGACAGCTCACCGTGACAAGCCCGTTTGCGGGAAGTCCCTCAAGGCTCTTGGTCGCCGTCACATCCTGGCCGCTGGCCGCGGTCACGCTGGTCACATCCAGGGACTGGTTGCGCTTGATATAGGGATCGCCGCCGCCTGTAAAGTTCTGAACCACGCCGTTCACCGTCAGGGTGTTGGACTTGTCCATGGCCACCTTGCGGTTCTCCACAATCGTCTCCACCCCGCTGTTATCCAGTGTGGAGCGGATGTCGGAGCCCAAGGCCACAACCTCGTCGTCGAACATGAACCAGGACTTCTTCGCGTGCGCTCCGTCCCGCTTGGTGGTTCCGACGCCCTGCATCTCCATGCCGGCGATTCCGAACTCGCCCAGATCCGTTCCGCCCGCAAACTTGTACGGGTTGTGCGTGCCGTAACCGGCCTTGGGCGCGCGGCCCGGCACACGGTTCACCGTGGTTCCCGGCAGGCGCTGGTAATCCACGGTCGCCCAGTAGTGATCGGAGTAGTAGCTCTTGTCCGAGTTGTATAAGTAGGTCAGGCCGTCGCCGATATTCCACAGCCGCAGGCCCTCGTCGTTGGTGCCCTCCGTGTTGCGGATCCGGTCGGAGGACATGGACACGGTGTAGCCGAAATTATCGCGCAAATGAACCACGCGGTCCATGGCGCCGTAGCGCTTATGCCGGATCAGGCTGCCTCTGGGAACCACATCCGACTCCAGAATATTCGCCGCCATGTTGATCACACCCGCAGGCAGATAGTACTCGTTGTAACCGCCGATGGGGTCAACGCACACCTGCGCCAGAACCTCCTCGTCGGACAGCCACTCCTTCACCATGCCGAGAGCCCGCTCCCTCTGCCCGTCCGGCAGAACGTCGGTCAGCATGATGATCGAACGGATGGCCTGACGTCCCGGGATGCTGTCCTGGTTGGCCACGCGGGAGATCTCGCGCTCTCTGGCCATATCCATGAAACGCCCGCCGTAAATCAGCGGCTCATAGGCCTCAAAGATCATGTCATAGAAAATCTGCTCGCAGTTGTCCTCATACTGGATGGCGTAGTCCGTGCCGTTTAACACGTACATCATGGGCGCCAGCGTACATAAAAGCGCCTTTCCGTATCCACCGTTGTATGCGTAATAGTTGTGCTGGATGAAGGAACCGTCCTCGTGGAAGCCGTCGTAGCGATCCACGTACTTGAACACGTCCTTCACGCCGGCCTTACCGGCCTCGACCAGCTCGCCGTCGCCCAACAGGATTCCGCACTGGATAAAGATGTTGGCGATCCAGGTGCGGTTCGCGCCGGTGGTGTCCACCTGCTTGTTGTTCGCCATGATCGGCTCCACATAGTGGGCCAGCTGATCCGGGGTCAACTCATCGTAGAACATGAGTAACAGGTCGCAGAGCTGGCGCGGTGTGCCGATTCGCCAGTCGTACCAGTTTCCAAAGCTGTTGTTTCCGCTCCCCAGCCCCGTGCCCGTTCCGCCGCAGGCGTAGTACAGGGAATAGTGGTTCTCGATCATCATGTCCAGCGCGGCGATGATCTCCCGTTTCACCACCGGGTCCTTGTAATACTGGGAGCCGATGGTCTCGTAGGCCAGCACAATCGCCTTCAACCGGTCGAAGGTCAGCGTAATCTGGCTGGAACCAGTCTTCGTCTTCTTATCCGTCATCGGAAGATCCGCAAACAGACAGGTGCGCTCGTCCATCTGTGCATCCCCCAGTTTGATTAACGCGTTCCACTGCGCTCCCGCCAGCTCGTCGATGCTCTTTGCGTAGTCGATCACCAGCTGGTCGCCCGGGTCCAGAACACCGCCTCCGGTCAGGAGCACCTTCCACTTGCTGCGCATGGCCTCGAAATCCGCTACCTGCTCATCCGCCAGCACATTGAGCGCAAAGTTTGCCCCCCCCCCCCAGTTTCCGGGTGCCGCCCATGACAGGCAGGGCGAGAACGCCATGGACGCGGCCAGCGCGCTGACCGCCAGGCGCTTCGCCTGCTTACCTCTCTTACTCATATTGCCTCTCCTTTCAAATACCGACAAGGTTTATTTAGGTTTATCGTTTACTCAAATTATAGCATTCAAGGATAATTTTGGCAACCCCTTAATTAACTTTAATACTTTTCTATGTTTTCCTCTATTTTAGTCAGCATTTAGCCATTATGCACCCGCTCAGTTACACATTTCCCCGCTATTTTTATATGTTTATCGTTTACGTAACGTAATTGTAACGCTTTCGAATTTTCTCTCCATTTTTGCGCAAAAAAAGCCGAAGCACAAGCAAGCTCATGCTCCGGTAAAATTTCATTCAAGGGTCGCGGCCAAGGTAGTCTCGATCATCTGGTAGAGGCGGTCCGAGTCGATCGGCTTTGCCAGGTGACCGTTCATTCCGGCCTCCCCCGCCTTGACCAGATCCTCGTGGAACGCGTCCGCCGTCATGGCGATAATCGGGATGGACTTCGCCCTCCGGTGCCCGGACTGGCGGATGGCCCTGGTCGCCTCGTAGCCGTCCATAAAGGGCATCTGCACATCCATCAGAATCAGATCATAGTCCTCGCCGTTGGTGAGGAACCGCTCCACAGCGGCCCTGCCGTCGCCCACACAGTCGATCTCCATCCCCACCATCTTTAAGAGCTCCACGGCGATCTCCTGATTGAGGTCGTTGTCCTCCGCTAGCAGTACCCGCCGCCCCTCCAGCGCGGGGTTCACCTGCGCGCTGGCGTGGGTGCGGACCGCGCGCTCGATGCCAGTCACCGTGAGGAGCGTGTTATAGAGCGTGGAGGCAAAGATGGGCTTGGACAGAAACGCGTTGGCCCCGGCCTCCCTGGCGCTCTTCTCGATGGAGCTCCAGTCGTAGGCTGTGATGATGATGATCATGGTGTCCGGGCCCACAAACTCCCGGACCCGCCTGGTGACCTCGATTCCGTCCATGTCCGGCATCTTAAAGTCGATCAGGCACACATCGTACTCTTCCCCGCTCTTGTGGGCGGTCAGGACCTCATCCACACATTCCGCCCCCGTGAGCACCCAGCGGGATACAATCCCAAGGTTTTCCAGCAGCAGGGAGGTGTGAATACAGCAGTCCCGGTCGTCGTCGGCCACAAGCACCTTTAAGGCCTCCAGAACCTGGTGATTGGTTTGGGCTGCTTCCGCCTCTTCCTCCACCACGTCAAAGTCCAGCTCAACCTTGAAGGTAGTCCCCTTCTCCAATTGGCTCTTCACCGAGATCGTCCCGCCCATCAGGGTGACCAGATTTTTGCTGATGGACATCCCCAGGCCGGTGCCGCCGAATTTGCGGCCGGTGGTTGCGCTCTCCTGCTCAAAGGGCAAAAACAGCCGGTCCATAAACTCCTCGCTCATGCCGATCCCGGTGTCGCTGACCGTAAAGCGCAGCCGCACCCGCCCGTTTTTCTTCTGAATCTGCCGGATCTCCAGCCGGACAGAACCGCCGGAGGGCGTAAACTTGAGGGCGTTGGAGAGCAGATTTAACAGCACCTGGTTTAGCCGCAGAGAATCGCCGACCAGGACCGTGTCCGTGACATCGATGAGCGGCATGGAGAACAGAATCCCTTTGTCCGTGGCCTGCGGGTAAATGATGGAGGTGATGGATTCCGCCACGCTCTCCAGATTGAAGTTCTCGTGGGCGATCGTCATCTTCCCCTCGTCGATTTTGGACATATCTAACACATCGTTGATCAATGTCATCAGGTGCTTGGAAGAATACCCAATTTTCTCCAGACAGTCCTCCACGCGCTTCCGGTCCTCTATGAAGGCGCCTGCGATGGTCGTCATTCCGATAATGGCGTTCATCGGGGTCCGGATCTCATGGCTCATGCGGGAGAGGAAATTCTGTTTTGCGGAGTTGGCGTTCTGCGCATTGACTAACGCATCCTTGAGCGCCTGCTCCTTTACAATCTCGTCCGTGCAGTCGGCCAGCGAGACAATGTATCGCACGATTTTATCCTTGACCACTTCCGGAAAACTCTGAATCCGAATCCAGCGGATCAGTCCATTGGGAAGGCGCATGCGGAAATCGCTGCTCTTGCTTGCCATCGCGCCGGTCCGCCGGGAAAACTCCTCAAACGCCGCCCGGTCCTCGTCCACGACCTGGCGCTCCAGCGAATCCGGGTCCGCGATGATCGTCTCCCCTTCCATGCTCAGAACCCGTTTACAGTTGGCGCTGACATACTCCAGCGCGTCTTTACCCTGGTTATAGATCAAAAAAACCTCGTCCACGTTGGACGAAAGAATATCGAACAGATGCTCCCGGTATTGGATCTCGCGCATGTTTTTCCGCTCTTTCCACATCGTAAACAGAAAGTAGGCTGGCAGAAAAATCGTGAGCAGCACCGCGGAGGCTGTGGCCAGTTCTGCGGTATCCGTCGCCCGCCGTTCCAAACTCTGGATTTTATTGTCCGCATAATCAATGATCTTAGTCAGCGCGGCGTCCACCGCATCGTATTTGGGGTAGAGGTACTGCTCCGCGTACTGCATCGTCTCCGCGCGCCCTATCGGCAGGACGAGCGGGAGCGACTCGCTCTGTGTGGTCGCCAAGTCCTGCATCGCAGTGAGGAGCTGTGCAGTGTCCTCGGCCGGCCCCAGATAGTGGTCCATGATCTCCTCCACAGCGGCAAACTGCATGGCATACCGCTGGTCCAGCATCTTAGCCACCGCCTCCACATCCCACGACGGCTCCCCGATAATATTCATCAGAAATCCCTTCATGTCCAGCAGCCGCGACCGCATCGCCCGCGCTTCGTTGGAGACCGTGTACGGATGGTCATAGATCAGTGAGGCCGTCTCACGTAGCTGATAGGTGGAAAAAATGCTAAACCCGGACAGGCCGACCGCCAGCACGCATACAAGCGTCATCCCCATCCTCTTAATCTTACTGCTCTTCTTTTGTTCATCCATCACGGCTTGCTCCCTCAGCCGCGTGTATCCTCACACGCGGACATCGATTATGTAGATATATGCACTCAGTATATCTTACTTTTTCAGAAATATCAATGCTTTTGTGGGCCTATTTCTGCGAATCCGCACGCCCTTTTTTCACAAAATTTTCTCTATTTTTCGCTCAATTTGTCCGCGCTTTGAACCCCCGCCGCGCGGTCCTCCATCTGCATTTTCTTGAAGATCCGGTACAGCATGCACACGGCCGCCACAGCCAACACGAACTCCGCCGTAAACTGCGCGTAGGCCAAGCCATACAGCGGAACCAGCCGGTTTAACACATACAGCGCCGGTATCTCCAGCACAATTTTGCGCAGGATGGCGAAGCAGAGCGCCGACCGCCCCATGCCCACGGCCTGGAACACGCCCACCGCCAGGAAATCCATACACAAAAAGCAGAGTGCAAGGCAGAAGCCCCGCAGGAATCTGGTGCCGTACGCGATGATCTCTGCGTTGTTCATGAACAGCCGGATAAACGAGCCTGCGCCGAAGAAGAACGCCAGGGACACCGCCGCCAAAAACGGCATCATGGTCTTGGCCGCGAAAAAGATCGACTCCCTCATGCGCTTGTGGTTGCCGCTGGCGTAGCTGTAGCTGATGAGCGGCATGATCCCCTGGGAGAATCCCATGGCCACCTGCATGGGCACCATGTTAATCTTCTGGGCGATTCCCATGGCCGCCACCGCCTGCGCGCCGTAGACCGACGTGAAATTGTTCAGGATCGTCATCCCCGTCACGTTGAGAAGATTCTGGATCGACGCCGGAATCCCAACGCCGCAGACCCCGAACACGATCGCCTTCTTCATCGAGAACATCCGCGGATGGATGCACACATAGGTGCTCTTGCGCCGCACATACAGCAGCACGAAGAAATAGAGGCACGCCACGCAGTTTGAGAGAAACGTCGCCAGGCCCGCGCCCGCAGCGCCCATGTTGAGTCCCCAGGGAAGAATGAATATGGGGTCCAGGATCATGTTTAGCAGGCACCCGCTCATGGTCCCAAGGCTGGCGTGGAGGGAGGAGCCCTCCGCGCGCACCATGTAGGCCATCACCACGTTTAGGATCGCCGGGGCCGCCCCGCACAAGACCGTCCACTTCAGATATCCTGCCGTGGCGTCCATCGTGTTGGCGTCCGCCCCCAAAAGGATCAAAAGCGGCCCGAGAAACACCGTGCACACCAGCGAAAACACAATCCCGCAAAACAGCGCACAGTAGAAGCCAAAGGCCGAGCTCCTCCGGACCGTATCATAATCCTTTCTCCCCAGCGCCCTGCTCATCATACTGGAGCTGCCCACGCCGAACAGGTTGTTCACCGCGTTAAAAGCCAGCAAAACCGGTGCAGCCAGCGTCACCGCCGCGTTCTGCACCGGATTGTTCATCATTCCCACAAAATATGTATCGGCCAGGTTGTAAATCACCATGACCAACGAGCTGAGCACCGTCGGCACCGCCAGCTGCATCACCGCCTTCGGCACCGGTGTCTGCTCAAACAGCTCCATTCTCTGATTGTCCATTCTGTCAATAGCCTCCTCTGAGCAGCGCAACTGTATACAGCGCATACTCTATTCAATTTTAGCACGGGGAGAGAGAGAATACAAGCCGGACTTCTTGGGCGGTGGAGAATTAATCACAATCTCACTTGTACTACCCCGTTTTTGTTTGATCCGCAGATGCAATGTGAATTCAAAGGGCATGACAAATTGTCATGCCCTTTGAATCCGCTCAATCGGCTCTCTATTTTATCCAAACACCATTTCCATCCACCCGGTACCCGTCCGGTGTCACCGTGTCCTTCAGCATCACGCCGTCGCCTCCCAGGTAGAAGTACTGCCCATTGGTCTCCACCCAGTAATTCTTCGCCATCGCTCCGCTGGACCGGAAATAGTACCATGCGCCGTTGTCAAACTGCCGCCATCCGTTGGCCATGTAGGCGTTTGAGTCAAACCAGTAGGTCTCACCGCCAAGCTCCATCCACTGGCTCGCCGCGCGGGTCCCGTCCGATTTCACATAATACCAGCCGTTCCCATCCTGCTGCCAACCCGCCGCCTGGGACGCCCCCGGCCCTCCGCCGGTTCCGGTTCCGGCTCCGCTACTTCCGCTGCCTCCGCTGCTTCCACTGCCACCATTGCTTCCACTGCCGCCGCTGGGCCCGGCCGCTCCGCTTCCGCCCGCGCCATTGGAATTCTGCTGCTTCAGCACCGCGAACCCATAATCTAACAGCGCCTTCGTGTCCGTATAATGGGTGGATTTGCTCTTCATCACAACCGCAATCAGCCGCACACCGTCCTGCTCCACCGCCGTCACCAGCGTATTTCCAGCCTTTGACGTGTAGCCGGTCTTTCCGCCGATGATCCCTGGATAATAGCGGGAATCGCTGGGATTCAGCATTTTGTGCCCCATCGTGATCGTCCTGGCCGCATTCTTCTTGGTCGCAGGCAGCTGGTAGGACAGCGTGGAGGCCACCGTGCGCACCGTGCCGTTCTCAAACGCCGCCCGCGCGATCAGCGCCATGTCGTGGGGCGTGGTGTAATGGTTCGTGTCATTTAATCCGTGGGGATTCGTGAAGTGCGTGTTCGTGCAGCCCAGCGCCGCCGCCTTCGCGTTCATCATATCCGCAAACTTGGCGTTGCTCCCGGCCACATGCTCCGCCAGGGCGTTGCCTACCTCGTTGGCTGATTTTAAGAGCAGGGCGTAAAGGCACTGCCGCACAGTCAGCTTGTCCCCCTCCGTCAGATTGAGGGACACCGCCCCCGCCTCCAGATTGGTCGTTGCCGTCGCCGAGAAGGTCACCGTGTCGTCCAGATTGCAGTTCTCAGCCACCAGAAGGGCCGTCATCAGCTTTGTAATGCTGGCAGGGTAGAATTTTGTCTCCGCGTTCTTGGCGAACAGCACTTTGCCTGTGGAGGCTTCTATGACCACTGCCCCCTCCGCCGCGATCACCGGCTCCTGCACATTCTCGGACTGCCCGTCGCCGGAGGCTGTGGTGCCTGACGCACTGTCCGTGCCGCCAGCTGCGCTCCCGCTTCCGGACGGACTGTTCGTTCCCGGCGTATTGCCTGTGCCGGACGGGCTGTCCGTACTGGACGGACCTCCCGTGCCGGATGGATTACCCGCTCCCGATGGACCTCCCGTGCCGGACGGCCCCTGGCTTTGCGATCCGCCGCTTCCGACCGGCCCGCTCCCGCCGGACGGCCCCTGGCCTTCCTCGCTCCCCATCTGCGCCACCGAGCTCTCCTCTAACGGTGTGATCACCGCCTGGTCCCCGTAGGCATACGCCGCCGGCCCAAACGCCAGCGCAGCACTCAAACACGCGCTGAGCAATATTTTATATCTATATGTAAAATTTCGCTTCATCCTGTTATCTCCTGGCCCAATCTGTCATTCTTCTATGAACCCTGTCACCAACCGAAGGTTGATGACAAGCCCTACGTTTCATTATTATACCCTGTCACCAACCGAAGGTTGATGACAAGTCCTACGTTTCATTATTATACCATGACAGAATCCCAGATTTTCTGTCAATAACCTTACGACTTCCTAAAATTTTATCATTTGCGCGCAAATAACGCCCCCCGCAGCATCTCCAGCTCATCCGCGCAGATACAATTTTCGATCGTCCCCTGCTTCACCGCCTGCAGGCATTCCTCATAGTCCATCCACATCACGGACTCCACCTCCTCCTGCTGGAGTGTCAGCCGCTCAATGTCAACGAGCTCCCGGTAAATGTACACTGCACTGATCTCGCGGTTGCAAAACCGTTTCCCGTAAAAAACATCTTCCATATCCACTCTGTGAAAGCCCACAAACTCCATCTGCGCTTCCACTGCCTGGATCCCCAGCTCCTCCTTCAGTTCGCGCAGGGCGGACGGCAAGAAATCGTCCCCCGCCTGCAGATGCCCGGCGGATGAGATGTCGTAGCGGCCCGGATAGGAGTCCTTGCTCCGGCTCCGCTTCTGCAGCAGAATATCCCAGCCGCTCTTCTCATTCTCCCGTGCAACCCATACATGGGCGGTGCCGTGCAGATCCCCGTTCATGTGCACCAACGCGCGCTCCCTGGCCACCCCGGTGACATTCCCCTCCTGGTCACGGACATCGAACAGCTCCAATTCCCTGCCGTCAAGCGCAGCGTAAACCAGCCGGTTCCCCTGGTAGGAGAGCTTCAGCGAGAAGAATGAGCGCCCCTCGTTCATGAGACGGAAAAAAATCTTATCCCCCTCCCAGAGATTCAAATTCAGCACGTCCTCCTTGCCGACCCACTCCAAAACGCCCTCGTCGCATGCCAACTGCTCGCCGGTAAAGCCATCCGCGGTGAAGAGGCTGATATACTCGTCCTCCCACCCCTCCGATGAAAAGGTGATGAACCCCCGAAATTTCCAGGAAGTCAGCGTCAGCCCCGTCTCCTCCTTCACCTCGCGGAGCACGCACTCCTCCGGGCTCTCCCCCGGCTCAAAATGCCCGCCCACGCCAATCCATTTATCCTTATTCACATCATGTTTCTTGCTCACCCGATGCAGCATCAGGTACGCATTGTCCCTCTCAATATAACAGAGCGTCGTAAGCTTCATGTTCCCCTCCCTTTCTCACATACCATTCTCCAAAACCCGTTGCATCCAACAGCGAAAGCCCGCCGTAAAACAGCGGGCTTTCAAATTCAGTGCCGATTCATTATTCCTCGATGGAGTAGTTGGGCGCCTCTTTCGTGATATGGATATCATGAGGATGGCTCTCCTTCAGGGAAGCGGCGGAAATCTTCATAAATCTTCCGGTCTCCTGCAGCGTCGGAATATCCTTGGCTCCGCAGTAACCCATACCGGACCGCAGGCCTCCTAACAGCTGGAATACCGTGTCCTCGACCATGCCCTTGTAGGCAACGCGGCCTTCCACGCCTTCCGGAACCAGCTTCTTCGCGTCGGTCTGGAAATAGCGGTCCTTGCTTCCGTTCTCCATAGCGGCGATGGAACCCATGCCGCGGTATACCTTGTACTTACGTCCCTGGTACAGCTCAAAGGTACCCGGGCTCTCATCACAGCCTGCGAAGATGCTTCCCATCATGCAGACGCTGCCGCCAGCTGCGATCGCCTTGGTCACATCGCCGGAGTACTTGATACCGCCGTCGGCGATAATCGGGATTCCATACTCCTTGGCCACCGCGTAGCAGTTCATCACAGCGCTGATCTGCGGTACGCCGATACCGGCAACCACGCGGGTGGTGCAGATGGAGCCAGGTCCGATTCCGACCTTTACCGCGTCCGCTCCAGCCTCAATCAGAGCCTTTGTCGCTTCGCCTGTCGCTACGTTTCCGGCGATTACCTGAACCTCCGGGAACGCGTCCTTAATCATCTTCACGCAGCGGATTACATTTGCAGAGTGGCCATGAGCGGAGTCCAGAACCACAACGTCCACCTTGGCATTCATCAGGGCCTCCACGCGGTCCAGAACATTGGCTGTAATTCCCACGGCTGCGCCGCACAGCAGGCGTCCCTGTTCGTCCTTGGCGGACAGCGGGTACTTGATCTGCTTCTCAATATCCTTGATGGTGATTAAGCCCTTTAAGTTGAAATCATCGTCCACGATGGGCAGCTTCTCAACTCTCGCCTTGGCCAGGATCGCCTTGGCTTCCTTGAGCGTAACACCTTCCTTGGCGGTAACCAGGTTCTTGGTGGTCATGCACTCCTTGATGGGGCGGCTGAAATCCTCCTCGAACTTCAGGTCACGGTTGGTGATAATTCCGACCAGCTTCTTTCCCTCGGTGATCGGCACGCCGGAGATGCGGAACTTGGACATCAGATCGTTCGCGTCCCTCAGTGTGTGCTCCGGGGACAGGTAAAACGGATCTGTGATTACGCCGTTCTCAGATCTCTTTACGCGGTCCACCTCTTCCGCCTGAGCCTCGATGCTCATGTTCTTGTGGATAATGCCGATTCCACCCTGCCGCGCCATAGCAATGGCCATCCGGTGTTCTGTCACCGTGTCCATCCCGGCGCTCATCAACGGGATATTCAGTTTGATTTTTTTCGTCAAATACGTGGTCAGGTCAACCTGATTCGGAATCACCTCCGAGTAGGCCGGTACCAGAAGCACATCATCAAAGGTAATGCCTTCGCCGATAATTGTACCCATGGAAAAAATCCTCTCTTTCTGCGTGTTTGAATATTTTAAAAGTGTGAAACATAAAATTCCACACTTTCAGTTAACTGCTTGTTGTTAGTATTTAATATTAGCAAATTTCGGTGGGCTTGTCAAACACAATCCGCCCCCTCTATTCATTGTATTTACTTATAAAACTCCATGAGCCGTCCTAATACCCTAATATAGCAGAAGTTCCGGCCAAACCGGCCGGAACCCCTGCATTTATTTCCTGTATTTCGTTCACTTCAGATTCAGATTCGATCAGGAATCCTCCTCTTCCTTCCGCTTTTTGTTGAGCGCTGTGATCGCGAGCATGATTCCCGATAACATCATGGTCAGCGTTCCTCTCACCGACGCCTGGCCGGTCTTGGGAAGAGCTGCCAACGGGATCTCACCGTCATCGATGATCATCATATCCGCAGGGCTCTGCGTATCCGGAAGCATTGCCAACGGCACTTCCCCAGGTCCAATCGGTGTCGTGCCAGGACCGTTGTTGTCCGGCTTGTAGCTCGGGTTTCCACCGTTATTACCGTGGTCGCCGCCGCCACCGCCTCCTCCAACATACTTGAAGTTTGCTGCGAAAGTAACATCCTTGACGAATGCGTCATTTCTCAGATCAGCAGTCTTGCTGTAAGTCTTATCAGCATTTCCTCTGATGCTCCAGTAGCTGAACGTATAACGGCCATTTCCGCTTGCTGTGACATCCGCCTTCGGGCTTGCGGGTTTAACTTCGCCAACCTTCGTAATCTCTCCGGTTACGGCATCCCGCTCAAATTCCTGAATGGTGTGCACTTCAACAGTTGTACCGCTGACACTTCCGTTGCTGTTCGCCACATAAGTGAAGGTAATCTGGAACTTATCCGGAACTCCATCCGGTGTACCCGGCTTATCCGTACCGGTTGCATCCAGCGTGTAGTAAACCTTCAGAACATTCTGTTCACTTACAGCGCCAACTGTCTTAGGTCCTTCCGTCTTTTCGAAGACGTAATTATTTCCCTTGTAGCTCTGAGGAGTTGTGATGTACGCGATATCCGTTCCGAACTTCACATTATCCTGAGCCACGGTGTTGCCAAGAACTCCATCAAAGTAGTACTCAACTCTGTAGCTCAGATCACCTCTCTCGGTAAAGTGCGCCGTGTAGGTGTCTGCCTCGAATACTCCGCTCTCCGGGTTCTTAACAGGCTTGTAGTCAACAGTGGTTGCCACCGTCTCACCCTTGGAATTCGTCCAGTGAGTGAATACATAGCCATCTGCCGCTGTCGCCTTAGAGCCATCCGGGTTTCCGGTCGCCGGTGCGATCGTCTCGCTTGCCAGGCTTACGGTTCCCTTATTGATGTCTTCAGATACATAGTTTACGGTAACGTCCGCATTCTCTTTGTACGAAACGATAATGATTGTCTCGTTCTCGATTCTCGTCACATCATCCGTTACTGCTGTTCCGTCGGCATAGGTTACAGTGTCTTTGGTGTAGCCTGCATAGTTCTGGTCTGCTTCCTTCTCCAGGTTTCTGGCAAGGGTATCAGGCTCCAGCACCTGCACATTTGCTATCTCTGTAAAGATATCCTTGATCTCACCATTTACAACGTGGCGAATGGTGTAGCCAAGATCCTTACGCTGCGTTTCATCGACTGCATAGTTTACAATCAGTGTTGTTCCATCTGCAATCTTTGTTACATCTGCCGGTACTTCCGTTCCATCCTCATAAGTGACAGTGGTCTTCACGTAGCCGGTGTACTTTTGGTCTGCTTCACTCTCTAGATTTCTGGTGATGGTGTCGGGCTGCAGAACCTGTACCGTTGTTTCTTCGGTAAAGGTATTTCTCACCTCATCACCAATTTTGTGAAGAACTGTGTAGGACAGATCTTTTGTCCAATCTTGATCCGTTACATAATACAACTGGATAACCGCTCCGCTTGCTACCATGGTGTCCTTAGCCGGGATCTCACCGGGTACCGTGTGATCAAGCTTATAACCTACGTACTTATCGGTTCTGGCGTCAATCTCGTCCTGGATCGCTATCTCAGACGGATCATTCACCCATACGTCTTTGGTCTTCGTGTAACTGTCTTCTGTTACCTTCTCTCCGTCTTTGTAGTACTCTACCGTATAGGTTACTTTCTTCGTATCGCTATCGTCTTTGATAAATTTGGCATAGAATGTCGTTCCATCCACCCAACCCGTCGTTGGTCTATTCGGGATGTACGTAAAATCTGTACCCACCTTTACCGTACAATCCGCATCACTATACCAGCCTACAAATTCATATCCTCGACTTGCTGTTGCTATTGACCCTTTCGCATCCCCAATCTCGGGATTTACGTTCTCACTAGAACGGCTAATAGTTCCTCCGGCACCAACTACCTTGTAGTTAATTTTAACACTATTTTTTTCTCCCCATTGTGCGTAAAGAATAACATTTTCTTTCATCACAATGCCGTCACCAGGATAATACCACTGTCCTTCTCCGTCCTTTTGTGTATTCCACCCAAGGAAATCGTGTCCTGGCCATTTCAAGGTATTTTGACCCTCTACAATCGCAGTCGCTCCAACTTTGTGTGGACCACCAGTAGGTGCTAATCCATATTCATCACCACTGGGCGCATTGTTTCTATCGTAGTCTAGATAGACTTCTACCTTCTGTCTTCTCACGCCGTCGATATGCCAAATCGAATCATTTCTTTGATCCTTAATAACATACCAATCGATATACTGCGTCTCGGGATTCCAGCCATGATGTGTACTGTTCCAATTGTCCACATACTCATAGAAAGCTGGTTGTAAAGCCTCTGTAACCCTTTCGACACCAGCAACAGTATGTACCGGTTTAAAATAATCCAGAAGATTATTTACCCACATCCCCTCTACCAAAAATACATAGTCGGCATGTTGTATCGACGGTTCATCCGGCACCTGGCCATCCGTTCTGAGTGCTATAGTTATTCTTCCACTTCTGCTCCCAGAAGTCTGTGCCCAAGCTGCATATAATGTGGAACCTCCTTCTGGAATTTCATAACTAGAACCTAACGGGTAATAACCGACATAGCCTCCCTTATCCTTGTCATAAACAGCACTGGAGTCTCTTTGTTTTGACCATCCTAAAAGTTTATATCCTGCCCTCTCAAGACCGGTCCCATCTGGCAATGTTACTATTGTCCCTTCATAACCTCTGATTGATGGAATAACTCCGCTAAGTCCGTTAAGATCAAATTTGACCTCGACTTTATTATCTCCATATATAAAATCTATTGCAGCATTCGTAGACAAACTATACCATGATGTCCCCGACGTCTTAGTGCTATATTGTAACCCACTATTCCTGGTTGTATACCGCAACCTTTTAATTTCAGTATTAGTATTGGCCAAAGTAGCCTTTAAAAATTTAAGATTACTTGGAATACCTGTAACCACTTGGGAAGCAATATTTTCTACCGAAACCGCATTTTCATTCCAGAACTTATAGTTTACTCGGTCAGACTTTATTTCTTCTCCATTTTCCAGTTTAGCATAAATTTCAATATTTCTTGTAATACCTTTACTATTAGTAAAAATGACTGTATAGGTCGAGAAATGCTCCGCCTCAAACGCCACCGCATCAACGCTCTCTTCCCCGGCAACTTCCACCGGTTCTGCGACCGCCTCAACTGCGATTACGTCCTCCGCTGTCACTTCCGCCTGCGGCTCATCTTCCTTGGTCGTGGCGACGTACATGACTTCAACTACGTCTGCTTCCTTACTGTTTTCCTCAATAGGAGCGCCAGTAAATGTCACCTGTACGGAACCACTCCAAATCTGATCATCAAGCTTGTGTCCATCGCGATCCAGAAGATCGATGTTGTAGGACAGAGAAGCAATAACCTCTTTCTCCTCCCCGGTCTCAGCAGCCTCTGCCTCGACGTTCTCCTTAACAACTTCATCGATACCTTCCACTACGCTCGCCACTGCCTTCACACCTACTGGCAGAACGCCTTCCTCTGCGTAAAGGTGAATGATCGTGCCGTCCTTCATCGGGAGTGTTGCACTGAATTCCGGATGCTCTCCGCTCTCCGTCATCCCCACCACCACATCCTGCTCCTCATAAATCTCCGGAACAGAATACCATGCGGTCTGTGATCCATCATCGTTGTCGGTGACGGAGTCTGCCTCCAGCTCCTCGCCGTTGGCGGTCACTGTCTCGATGGCGTATCCGATCTGGTTCTTGACGCCGAAGGTTAACGCTTCGCCTTCCTCGACGCCTCTCGGGCCGTCCACGATACGGGCACTGGCCGGCGGGTCGATGGTGTAGTTGATCTTGTAGCCTTCGAAATCCTCCAGCGCTCTCAGCTGGTTTAAAGTCGTGGTATATACCTTCGCTGTGCTGCAGTAGCCCATTCCCACCAGGTCGGTGCTTCCGGCCGGGGATACGTTGCTGTCCTGCTTGGGCTCCTCCGGCTTCACCTGGTTCTGATCCTTGTTGGCGTCAGCTCCGTTGGAGGGGGTAGCCGTCTCAGCGCTTGGCTCATCTTTCTTGTCTTCCTCGGCAGGCGCCTGGATCTGATTGTCGTCAACGGGTACATCCGTCTTCGGCTCATCCGGTGTCTCCTGCGTCTGGTTGCCCTGGTTCTCACCGCCCAACGTTGTGTCGGGTGCCGGGGTCTCATCCGGCGGTGTCTGCGGATCGGTCACATCCTGTTCCGGATCGGAATTGGGAGCGGTTACCGTGTTGTCTGTTGTCGGGATATCCGTTGCAGGTGCATCCGCTGCGGGAGCATCTGTCTTCGGCTCATCGGCCTTGGGCTCCTCGGCTTTGGGTTCCTCTGCCTTCGGCTCGTCAACCTGCGGTGCGTCCGCGGGCTCCTCAGCCTTGGGCTCATCCACCTGAGCCTCACCGGCTGGCGTGTCATCGGCGGGAGCGTCCGCTGTGTTCGCGTCCGGCACATTCGCCTTGTCTTCGTTGTCCGCTACGAGCGGTGCGAAGTGGCGAGTGATGGAAGCGACCGGCTGCTGCTCTTCGGTATCCGGTGCCTCGGCCTCATCGGACTCAGCTGACTTTTCAGGTTCTGCTGCTTCCGGCTCATCCGTCTGGTCCGTATCCTCTGTATCGGCTTCCGGCTCCTTCACCTCATCTGCAGGTGTGTTCGCCTCGTCCCCGGTTTCAGGATCCTGTGCATCGGGCTCCTGCGCTTCGTCCTCAGGTGTAGCCGCTTCCTGGTTGCCCTTGTCCGCAGCTTCGTCTTCCTGGGGCGCCTGTGCCTCGTTCTGGTCGTCAGTTACATTCTGATCCGGCGCGGCAGCATTGTCTTTATTCTCATTATTCTGTACTGCGTCGTTTGTCTGGTCCTTGTCCGGAACCGCAGACTGATCAGTATTCGTATTGGATTCATCAGGATTTGTTGTAGTTTTATCTGCGTTGGAGGAGGTCGCATCGTTTACAACCGGATCCGCCGGCTTGGTAACGATGTTCACTTCCTCATCACCGAACGCCGCTTCGTAGCTGCGAATGCTGACGCTCTTTGTCTTCTTAACTTTCTCGACACCGTCAACCATACGTGTGATATTGGTGGAGCAGCGGATCGTCTCGTCCCCATTGTTTATGTACAGGAACAGAATCTCCTCATCGCCGGTCACCATATACATATCATCGGCATCTTCCGGAAGGCGTACGAATACTCTTAACTCCGCATCCATGCCTCCGTCCCCTTCGATGTCCGGATAAACCTCATACAGTTTTCCTTCCCCGAAGAAGAGTTTTTGGAATTGCTCAACCTTGCCGTTGGTAAAGTCGAGATCTTCCGGTTGGACTTCACTGTCGCTGGCGATTGCCTCGTCGATCGCATCCACCAGGTTTGATCCGGCGATTTCAAATATAACCGGCTCACTGGAAGCTGCGAACGCCACGCTTAGATCCGACCCGACATTGGTCAGGACCATGGCTGCTGCCAGCAGGAAGGCCAACAATCGTCTTTGAGCGCTGTGCACTGTCTTAACAAACGCTCTGCCTCTTGTTCGTCTTTCCATACTTTGTTCTCCTCTCTCAATTTACTACAAAATCCTATTAGAATCCAATATACTAATGATACTATAGCAAATTTTGGTTACAAACGGGTTACATTTCAAGTCTTTCATAAAATAAATTACAGCATTTTTACTTTTTTCTTTAGAATCACAAAATAATTCTAAACCTTTTTCACAAATCGTTTCGATTCCCTTCGGTTTTACATGCGCAAAAATCGTTTTTTCTACACCTAATTCTGTTATTTTCCGCCAGGCGACCTCCCAAATATTTCCTTTTCAGTTTCAACACTCCCATGTCTCCTCATGCTCTCGAAAAGTTTCAAAAATATATAACTCATTTTTGTAACCCCAATAATTCCCATATACATTTTAATTTTCCCTCCGTCATTCCCAACATTCGCCGGTGTGCTGCGCTGCCCCGCGCCAGCGCCCCATCACACACAACAAAAAAAGCCCGTCCAAACGCCTCCCGACCTCACTCGGTCTGAGCATTTAAACGGACTTTCTTCCTATTATAATACTACACTATTTTACCAGCTTCCCAGGGATACTGTAGCGCAGGGAACGGAGAATTTTGTCATTCGGCTCGAAGATCACCTTCACGCAATCGGCGCCCTGCTGACAGATCATCGAGTAGGTCTTCGCGTCATGGCGCCCGGAGGAGCAGTCTTTCACCTTCATCCCATTTTTCTCGTAATCCTTCAGCATGTAGGAATCGGAGGGTGCGACAATCTGAATCTCCTCTTTTTTACAGTTAATCACCTTTTTCCGACGGGATCTGGCCAGGATGCGGTCGACGGAGATATCCCCCTCCACCACCAGGTACTCAAACTCCACGCTGAGGTTGATAAACACAAAGTAGGTCGCAACGCCCACGATCGTCATGAAGATCACGCCCAGGACCGTCTGAAGGGCGGACATAACCGAGATCAGGCAAAGCACGATCATCAAAATTTTTACGGGTATCGCGTAGACCGGATCCTTCCGCTTCACCAGCCACTCTGCATATGCGTCTTCGTTCATTTAAAATTCTCCTTCTTCCGATGTGACTTAAATTCCGGGCAAAAGGGCGGCCCGGTTGAGCCTTGCTGCTCCCCGGGCC
>USJW01000079.1 GCA_900555045.1 uncultured Clostridium sp.
TTCCCCAGTTTCTTCAATTTCCGGTTATGATAACCCAGCGCCGTCTGATATTGTCGTATCATCGGCATTTTTCTTAAAATATGTCATATGACATGATTTATCTTTTCGTCAAATATGAAGTATTTTTGAGATTTTTTTATACACATTGCACAAATCACGCAATAAAAAATGACAGCACTGATTTTCCCTCAATCAATGCTGCCATATTTTTGCACCTCTAGTCCGCCGCACGATTCTCCCCGCTCCCCACCAGCGGCAAATACAGCTCCAGGCAATAGGTGATCGTGTTATTTCTGAAAAACGAGATCATGTCATTGGCGTAGAGCGTTCTGCCCGGCTTAAGCCCGCGCCCCTCGGCCCACTGGGCCATAAAACGGTAGGCCTCCTCGCCGGGAATCGGCTCGGGGGATTCCATCACGCGGTAGACGCATTCCACCTCATCCGTGGGCGGATATCTGCGGGTGTCGATCTCCGTGTCCAGGTACGGCTCGATTCCCCGGTAGAGCACCAGCTTCGTCCCCTCCTGGACCAGCCCCTCCTCCGGGTTGTAGCTCAGCACATTATAAAAATAGGTCATGTCCAGCCCCTCGCCGCCGGAGGAGAGCCGGAACCACTCCTTTAATCCCTCCTGGAGCGACTCACAGGTCCCCATGATGTAGCCCGCGGGGAACCGCTTCACCCGGCACGCGTTTAAGTTGCCCTCGACCGCCGCCAGGTCGCGCTCCACCAGCCTTAACCGGGTTACCGCCTGCTGGTGGCGGCGCATCTTCTCCGTCTCCTCGGCAATCCGCTGGCGCATCCGCACCCGCAGGCGGGAGCAGTCCGTGCCCTGGCCCACCATGCTCTCGATCTCGTCCAGGCTGGTGTTCATCTTCCTGTGATACAGGATATACATCAGTTTATAGATATCATTTTCCGAGTAGTAGCGGTAGCCGTTGTCCCTCTTGTTGGCCGTAATCACGCCCTTTTTCTCGTAAAAACGCAGCGCATCCCGGCTCAGCCCGACCATCTTCGCCACATCTCCGATCCGGTATTCCCGATTCTCCATCGATGCACCTTCCTCCGTACATTTTTAGTTCCTAACAACTATAAATAAAATCCCACCATTTTTCAATGGTTCGCCGGATAATGCAAGAGAACTGTAATAAAATTGTAAATGAAGCCGGCAATTGGAAAATATTGTTTGACCCTTCCACTTTTAAAGACTATACTGAAGTTATCGATTAACATTTTAAGGGGGATAAAGATGCGATGAAAAAACTTATGACCGCCGCTCTGGCCGGACTCATGGCCATGTCCATGAGCACCACGGCATTGGCGGGGCAGTGGCAGCAGGACGCGGTGGGCTGGTGGTACCAGAATGACGACAGCTCCTACTTAAAGGACGGCTGGAGCTGGGTGGACGGCAAGTGCTACTATTTCACCCCGGAGGGCTACTGCCTGACCGGAACACAGACGCCGGACGGGTATACGGTGGACGAGACCGGGGCCTGGGTCGTGGACGGGGTGGTACAGACACAGGCGGAGGCTCCTGCGGCGGACACAAACCGGCCGACTGTCCTCTTAAGGACTTCAACCTTTACAGTTCCGGACGGATATTTGCTGATTAAATCCGATGATACCGGGGCTCTGCTCGTAGGTTCAGGCCTCGATGTCTCGCTCATAATCTCGTTCATCACGTTCAGTCAGAATGGAAATAAGGTCTCTGCATCGGAGGTCGACGGCCCCGCACTGGATCGCTTTATGGAACACAGTTGGGGGTATCCTTTGACGGGTGTTGACAAACCGCTTGCCAACGGAACATGGCGCTGCTACGATTATCCGGTCGATGCCATCTCCAGAAGGCCGGGCAAATTTCGCTACTATGCCAAACCGCTCGGAGATGATATGATGCTTATATCGTTCAACGGAGATCTTACCGGGGTGGATACCGATTCCATCATCGGAAACAATTTTTTCTAAATTACACCAAAAAAGCGGTCCCCTGACAGTTTTTCACCGTCCCGGGACCGCTTTTTAATATCATCTCTATTCGCTGATCTCTCCCACAAGCTTTCCCATAACCTCCGGAACCGTGGAGATCCGGTCCGCCAGGTAGGCGTTGCTCCCGCAGAACAGCAGCGCGTTTGCGGTGTCGCCCTGGGCGGCGTTCACAAGCGCCTGGGTGATGCAGTAGGGGATCTTCGCAATGTCGCAGCGCTCCAGGCAGCGGTAGCAGTGCGGGATTGCGGGGCGCTCCCCTGCGCCCACCGCGGTCAGGAAGCGGTTGCGGATCGCCCGCCCGGGCATTCCCACCGGGCTCTTGGTGATCACGATGTCGGACTTTCCAGCATCGATGTACGCCTGCTTGTAGGCCTCCGGCGCGTCGCACTCCTCGGTGGCCACAAACCGGGTCGCCACCTGGACGCCGTCCGCGCCCAGGCTGATGGCGTGCATCACATCCTCATGGCTGTAGATTCCGCCCGCGATAACCACCGGGATGTGTCTCTGGTACTTGTCGCCGTACTCCTTCACCACCTTTAAGATCGCCTTCACTTCCCCGTCGTAGGCGTCCCGATCGTAGGTGGCGGGCACATCCTCCGTGTCCGCGCCGTAGCTGGTCAGCTGCTCCAGGGAAAATCCCAGATGTCCGCCGGCTAACGGCCCCTCGATCACCACCAGGTCCGGTGCTGTGTGGCACTTCCGGTCCCACATTTTGCAGATGACCATGGCGGATTTGGCGGTGGAGACGATGGGGGCCAGCTTGACTCTGCGCGCAGGCACCGAACCCATCTCCTTGTAAGCCTCCTCCACGTAGTCCGGCAGGGACACCGGAAGGCCCGCACCGGAAATGATGATGTCGGCTCCGGCCTTCACGGCCTCCTTGACCCAGCGGTCGTAATGCTTGGTGGCCACCATGATGTTGAAGCCGATGGCGCCGTCCGGGGAGATCTCCCTGGCCAGCTTAAGCTCCTTGTGGATGGCGCGGGCGTTCGCATCCTCCGGGTTTTCAGCGAAATCCGGCTCCGTGAACCCGATCTGGGCGGCGGAGATAATCCCCATTCCGCCGGCCTTCGCCACCGCGCCGGCCAGCCGGTGCAGGCTGATTCCAACGCCCATTCCTCCCTGAATAATCGGTTTTTTCACAACCAGATCGCCAATCACTAACGGTTTTAACTCTTCCATCACATTCTCCTAAATCGATCATACCGGTGGGCCGCCAGCTCGTCGCCGCTCATGGCGCAGTAGTTCTCAAAGAACGCTTCCATGGACAAATCCATGAGCTCCGCCAGCCGGAACAGATTGTCCTTGCTCGCGGGCTGCTCCTCCGGAATAATCCGCTCAATCAATTTTAGCTTCTGCAAATCGCGGGCCGTCACCTTCATCACCTTGGCCGCGTCGGGGGCTTTCTTGCTGTCCTTGTACAGGATGGAGGCAAAGCCCTCGGGCGAGAGGATGGAGTAGATGGCATTCTCCAGCATCCATACCTCGTTGGCCACAGCCATGGCTAACGCGCCGCCGCTTCCGCCCTCGCCGATCACCACGGAGAGCACCGGCACCTTGAGGGAGGCCATCTCGAACAGGTTGCGGGCAATCGCCTCGCCCTGCCCCCGCTCCTCCGCCTCCAGGCCGCAGAACGCGCCGGGGGTGTCCACAAAACACACGATGGGGCGGCCGAAGGTCTCCGCCTGCTTCATCAGACGCAGGGCCTTTCTGTACCCGTCCGGGGACGGCATGCCGAAGTTGCGCTTGATGTTTTCCTTGGTGTTCTTGCCCTTCTGCTGTCCGATCACCGTCACCGGCATCCCGTGGAACATGGCGATACCGCCCACGATGGCCCCGTCGTCCTTAAAGTAGCGGTCCCCGTGGAACTCGATGAACTCGTCGAAGATGGCGTTGATGTAGTCCGTGGCAACCGGGCGGTCCGCCTTGCGGGAGAGAAGCACCGTATCCCAGGCGGTTTTTCCACCGTCCCGGCCGGATTTTCCCTTTTTATCCACATGACTCTCTGACAAATCCCCATTCTCCTGCACCTGATCCGCAACCGCGGGCCGCGCAGGGCGGGCCGTCATGGGGTGCTTGCGGTGCATGTAGAGAATCTGGCCGATGACCTTCTTCTGGTCCTTCCGCTCCACGATTTTGTCCACAAACCCGTGCTCCAACAGGAACTCGGAGCGCTGGAAGCCCTCGGGGAGCTTCTGGCCGATGGTCTGCTCGATCACACGGGGGCCGGCAAAGCCGATGAGCGCGCCGGGCTCCGCCAGGATGATGTCGCCCAGCATCGCGAAGCTGGCCGTAACGCCGCCGGTGGTGGGGTCCGTGAGCACGCTGATGAACAGCTGCCCGGCCTCGTGGTGCCGCTTCAGGGCGGCGGAGGTTTTGGCCATCTGCATCAGGGACACGATTCCCTCCTGCATCCTGGCGCCGCCGGAGCAGGCGAACAGCACGACCGGAAGCTTCTCCTCTGTGGCGCGCTCCACCGCGTCGGTGATCTTCTCGCCCACCACATGGCCCATGCTGCTCATGATGAACCGGGCGTCGCAGACGCCCACCACCGCCGGATTCCCGTCGATGGTGCATTTTCCGGTCACAACCGCCTCGTTGAGCTTGCTCTTCTCCCTGGCGGCCTGAAGCTTCTTCTCGTACCCCGGGAACTCCAGCGGGTTGGAGAGAGGCATCTCCCGGTTCCACTCCTCAAAGGAGCCCTCGTCCGCGATCATCTCGATGCGGCGGTATGCGTGAACGCGGAAATACCCGCTGCATTTCGGACACACATAGTAATTGTTGACCACATCCTCCACGTAGATGGGCTGGCCGCACTTGTTGCACTTGCGCCACAAGCCCTCCGGAATGTTCGGCTCTGCGCCGTCATTCACATCCTGCGGCTTGTATTTCGAATCGATCCTGGTATATGTCTTCTTGAACATATTCCGCAGCATTGGCAATTTCCTTCCTTTCTTCCACATAGCCCGGGCGGCCCCGGTACGCATACGCCCCCGTCATCCGCCCCCGCTCACAGTCCTACCGCACGTAATCCGGGAAATACTTCTCGATGAATCCTGTGTCCGTGTTCCCTTCCTGGAACGCCTCGCTCTCCAGTATCTCGTACTGGAAGTTCACATTGGTCTCAATCCCCTCGATCACCAGCTCGCCCAGAGCGCTTCGCATCTTGGCGATGGCGGAGGCCCGGTCCTTGTCGTAGACGATCAGCTTCATCAGCATGGAGTCGTAGTTGGCCGGAACCTTGTAGTCGCAGTAGATGTGCGAGTCCACACGCACGCCGTTTCCGCCGGGCGTGTGCACGTTGGTGATTAATCCCGGGCAGGGCATGAAGTTCTTCGACGGGTTCTCCGCGTTGATTCGGCACTCGATGGCATGGCCCTTGATGACCACGTCCTCCTGGCGCACGCTGAGCGGCTCCCCGGCCGCCACACGGATCTGCTCCTTGATCAAGTCCATGCCGGTCACCATCTCGGTCACCGGGTGCTCCACCTGGATCCGGGTGTTCATTTCCATAAAATAGAAATCCTTGTTTTTGTCCAGCAAAAACTCGATGGTGCCCGCGTTCTCGTAGCCCACGGCCTTGGCCGCGCGGACCGCCGTCTCGCCCATCCTCCGGCGCAGATCCTCGGTGATCACGTCGCAGGGGGATTCCTCCAGCACCTTCTGGTGGCGGCGCTGGATGGAGCAGTCGCGCTCCCCAAGGTGAACCACGTTCCCGTGCTTATCCGCCATGATCTGGAACTCGATGTGGCGGGGCTTTTCGATATATTTCTCAATATACATGGTGTCGTCGGAGAAGCCCTTCACGGACTCCATCTGGGCGGCGTTGAAGTTCTCGATGAAATCCTCCTCGCCGCGGGAAATTCTCATTCCCTTTCCGCCGCCGCCGGAGGACGCCTTGATCATCACCGGGAAGCCGATGGCCTTCGCCATCTCCAGCGCTTCCTCCGCCTGGTGAACCGGCTCCTTGCTGCCCGGCACCACCGGAACGCCCGCGTCCATCATGGTCCGGCGGGCCTCGGACTTGTTGCCCATCCGGTTAATGATCTCAGCGGAGGGGCCGATAAAGGTGATGTTGCACTCCGCGCAGAGCTTGGCGAACTTGGCGTTTTCCGACAGGAAGCCGAAGCCCGGATGAATGGCGTCAGCCTTCATGGCCACGGTGGCCGAAAGAATCCGCTCCATGTTCAGATAGCTCTGGCCGGACGGCGCGGGGCCGATACAGATGGCCTCGTCCGCCAGCAGCGTGTGCAGGCAGTCCCGATCCGCCTCCGAGTACACGGCCACGGTCTGGATTCCCATCTCGCGGCAGGCACGGATGATCCGGACTGCGATCTCTCCTCTATTTGCAATTAAAATTTTCTTAAACATCGGCTCTCTACCTCTCAACCAATCATGAAGGTCAGCTCAGCGCTGGCGGCCAGCTTGCCGTCCACAGTTGCCGTCGCCTTGCCGATTCCCACCGGCCCCTTCTGCTTGATGATCTCGCACTCCAGGCGCAGCTTGTCGCCCGGGCGCACCATGTGCTTAAACTTGCAGTTGTTGATTCCGCCGAAATATCCGGTCTTTCCCTTGTAGGCGTCCACGCTGAGCATGGCCACGGAGCCCACCTGGGCCAGCGCCTCGATGATCAGCACGCCCGGCATCACCGGGTTGTGGGGGAAATGTCCCTGAAACTGCGGCTCATTGAAGGTCACGCACTTGTATCCAACCGCGCGCACGCCCGGCTCCAGCTCCTCGATGCAGTCCACCAGCAGAAACGGATGTCTGTGGGGAAGGATTTCCTCGATCTCTTTGATTCCCATTAACATAATGCCCTCTCCTCTCAGCGGATGCGGAACAGCGGCTGTCCGTACTCCACAACGTCCTCGTTGTTCACCAGAATGGCCTCCACGACGCCGTCGTACTCGCTCTCGATCTCGTTCATCAGCTTCATGGCCTCGATGATTCCCAGCACCTGGCCCTTTTTCACCGTGTCGCCCACCTTCACGAACGCGTCGGAATCCGGGGAGGAGGCGGTGTAGAAGGTTCCCACCAGGGGGCTGGTCACGACCTTGTCGGACCCGATTCCGTTGTCCACGGGAGTCTCTACCCCGCCCTGGGTTGCCGCAGCCGGAGCCGCCTGGGCTGCCATAGCCGCTCCCATCATCTGGGCGCTCACCGCCGCGGAGGCCGCGTCCATGGCGGGCGCGCCCACGGTGACGATCTGGGGCATCTCCTTCTCGCGCTTTAAGGAGATCTTTACGTTCCCCTCTTCCAATTCAAAGCTGGTCAGGTTGTAGTCCGATACAGCTTTCACCAATTTCATAATTTCGTCTATATTCATGCGGTTTTCCTCTTTCCTTGCTCACACGCCGGGGCGCGCCCGAAACCTTCGCGCCCCGGATGAATCGATTATTCGCAGTACCGTTTCACCAGCAGGCTGGCGTTGTGTCCGCCGAAGCCCAGGGAATTGCTGATCGCGTAGTTGACTTCCATGTTCACGCCCTCGCCCTGCACGTAGTCCAGGTCGCAGCCCTCGCCGGGATTCTCAAGTCCCACGGTGGGGTGCACGTATCCGTCCTCGATGGACTTCACGCAGGTGATGAACTCCACACCGCCGGCCGCGCCGATCAGATGTCCGATCATGGACTTGGTGGAGCTCACCTTCACATCGTAGGCGTGGTCGCCCAGGGCCAGCTTGATGGCCTTGGTCTCAAACAGGTCGTTGTGGTGTGTGCTGGTGCCGTGCGCGTTCACGTAGTCGATGTCGTCGGGGGTGATCCCACCGTCCTTGATGGCATCGAGCATCGCTCTGGCCGCGCCGCTGCCGTCCTCCGCGGGGGAGGTGATGTGGTAAGCGTCGCAGGTCGCACCGTAGCCGACCACCTCGGCCAGGATCTTGGCGCCTCTCGCCTGCGCGTGCTCCAGGGACTCTAACACCACCACGCCTGCGCCCTCGCCCATCACGAAGCCGCTGCGGTCCTTGTCAAAGGGGATGGAAGCTCGCTTGGGGTCGTCGCTGGTGCAGAGAGCGGTCAGCGCGGAGAAGCCCGCGATGCCGATGGGGGTGATCGCCGCCTCGGTTCCGCCGGCCACCATCACGTCCACCTCGCCGTACTGGATGGAGCGGAACGCCTCGCCGATGGAGTGAGTTCCGGTGGCACAGGCCGTCACCACGTTGATGCACTTGCCCTTTAAGCCAAACTGGATGGCCACGTTTCCGGCCGCCATGTTGCTGATCATGATGGGCACCATCAGCGGATTCACGCGGCTGGGGCCCTTTTCTTCCAGTTTTTTACATCCGCGCTCGATCTCCTGCAGGGAGCCGATGCCGGAGCCGATGCTCACGCCCACACGGAACGGGTCTTCCTTCTCCAGCTCCAGCCCGGACTGCTTAAGCGCCTGATCCGCCGCAGCCACGGCGAACTGGGAGAAGCGCTCCATGCGACGCGCAGTTTTGTTGTCCATGTACGCTTTGGGGTCAAAATCCTTTACCTCCGCCGCAATCTTACACTTGTAATCCGTCGTATCGAAATAGGTGATGGGTCCGATTCCCACCTCTTTATTTTTAATGCCGTTCCAAAAGCTCTCCACGTCATTTCCAATCGGGGTAATCACGCCCAGGCCGGTCACAACAACTCTCGTTCTCATACAATCTCTCCTGTTCTAATTGATCTATTACATCGCCATGCCGCCGTCCACGCTAATAACCTGACCCGTGATATAGCGGGCTGCGTCGGACGCCAGAAAAGCCACAAGATTTGCCACATCCTCCGTCTCGCCGAAGTGTTTCATCGGAATCTGCTCCGTGGCGGCCGCCTTGACGGCGTCGCTCAAAACCTCGGTCATTTCGGTTCTGATAAATCCGGGGGCCACCGCGTTCACGGTGATTCCCCTGCTGGCCAGCTCCCTGGCCGCAGACTTAGTCAGCCCGATCACACCCGCCTTGGCCGCGCAGTAGTTGGCCTGGCCGGCGTTGCCCAGCACGCCGGATACGGAAGAGATGTTGATAATCCGGCCTGATTTCTGTTTTAACATCTGGCGGGACACATGCTTCACGCAGTTGAACACGCCCTTTAGGTTGGTCTGGATGACCGCGTCGAAGTCCTCCTCGGACATCTTCATCAGAAGATTGTCGCGGGTGATTCCGGCGTTGTTCACCAGGATATCCAGACGCCCGTACTGCTTGATGATTCCTGAAAGCAGCTCGGCGCACTTGTCGAACTCGGCAACATTGCACTGAATCGCCTCCGCCTTGCCGCCTGCCGCTGTGATCTCATTTACAACTTCCTCTGCTCTTGCTGCGGAACCGTTGTAGTTTACCACTACGGTGGCTCCCTGCGCTGCCAGGGTCAGCGCGATCTGCCTGCCGATTCCCCGGCTGGCACCTGTTACCAATGCAATCTTGCCTTCCAGCATGTTTTTCGTCCCCTTTCCAGTCCGTTCGGTTTTCTTTACTGCTCCTGGAGCGCGGCCACCACTTTGTCCACGTCCTCCAGGGTCTCTATGTTCAGGGTCTTCACCCCGCGGTTGATCTTTTTCATAAATCCGGCCAGGGTCTTTCCCGGTCCGATCTCAATGAAGGTGTCCACGCCGTCCGCGATCATGGCCTCCACGCTCTGCTGCCAGCGCACGGAGGAGGAAACCTGCCGTTTCAGCAGCTCCTTCACCTGGTCCGCCTCCCTCACGTAGGATGCATTCACGTTGGCCACGTAGGGAATCACGGGCTCGCTCACAGCCACGGTTTCCAAAACCTGGCCCAGCTTCTCGCCCGCTGTCTTTAACATTCCGGAGTGGAACGGACCGCTGACGTTTAACATCACAGCCCGCTTGGCGCCCGCCGCTTTTAACCGCTCGCAGGCCTCCTCCACTGCCGCCTTCTCGCCGGAGATTACGATCTGCCCGGGGCAGTTGTAGTTTGCGATCCACACGCCGTCCATGGAACCGGTGACCTCCTCGATGGCGGTAGCGTCCAGAGCCAGAATCGCCGCCATGGCGCCCTGGCCAACCGGAACGGCCTCCTGCATGAGGATTCCTCTCTGGCGCACCGTGGCGATGGCGTCGTCCGCGCTCATCACGCCCGCAGCCACCAGGGCACAGTACTCGCCGAGGCTCAGTCCCGCAGCCACGTCCGGCTTCACGCCCTTCTCCTCAAGCACCTGCATCATGGCGATGCTGGTGGTCACCATGGCCGCCTGGGTGTACTCCGTAATATCCAGCCGGTCGTTCTCCTCAAAGCAGAGCTCCGGCATGGAGAAGCCCAACAGCTCGCTGGCCCGGTCAAAGATCCGGCGTCCAGTTTCCGTGTTCTCGTAGAAATCCTTGCCCATCCCGCATTTCTGCGCTCCCTGTCCGGGAAAAATAAATGCAATCTTGCTCATGTCCGCTGCTCCTTCGTAAATTTGCCCTTAGGACCAGTGCATCAGCTTGGACGCCTGGGCCATCATTTCATCGATCATTTCCTTGCAGGTCTGCTCCTTATCCACCATTCCGGCAATCTGTCCCGCCATCACGGTGCCGTTCGTCACATCGCCCTCCATCACCGCTTTGCGCAGCGTTCCGAGGGTTAAGTACTCCAACTCCTCGAAGGACCTGCCCTCCTGCTCAAGCTTTGTGTACTCGCGGGTCATCTGGTTGCGCAGGCAGCGCACCGGATGTCCGTGGGTGCGGCCGGTAACCGCGGAGTCGATGTCTTTGGCCTTGATCACGCGCTGCTTGTAGTTCTCATGCACGATGGACTCCTTTGCAACCACGAAGCGGGTTCCCATCTGGACCGCCTCCGCGCCCAGCATGAAGGCAGCCGCGATTCCGCGCCCGTCGCCGATTCCGCCCGCCGCGATCACCGGGATGGACACCGCGTCCACCACCTGGGGAACCAGGGTCATGGTGGTCTGCTCGCCGATGTGTCCGCCGGACTCTGTGCCCTCGGCCACAACCGCGTCAGCCCCGTACTTCTCCATGCGGCGCGCCAAGGCGACGCTCGCCACAACAGGGATCACCTTGATCCCGGCGGCCTTCCACATATCCATGTACTTCTCCGGGTTTCCGGCGCCGGTGGTCACCACCTTGATGCCTTCCTCCACCACAACCCTCGCCACGTCGTCCGCGTGGGGGCTGAGTAACATCACGTTCACGCCGAAGGGCTTGTTTGTCAGCGCCTTGGCCTTGCGGATCTCGTCCCGGACTACCTCGCCCGGTGCGTTGGCGCCGCCGATCAGTCCGAAGCCGCCCGCCTCGGATACGGCCGCCGCCAGGTTATGTTCTGCTACCCAGGCCATGCCCCCCTGAATAATCGGATATTCAATCCCTAACATTTCAGTAATTCTTGTCTTCATATCGTTTCCTCCAGTCCCACATTTCCTGCGGTAACATCCCAAACGGCGCGCGCCTTTGACGGGCGGCCCCGCGGTATGGCTGTTCAAATGAACGAAACAGCGTGTAGTTACACGCCGTCTCGTCTTTTGAAAAATTATCTCGATTTACGCCTCAACGCCCTTTGCCTTTAAGTAGTCCATAACCTGTCCAACGGTGGTCAGGGTCTCTAGATCCTCGGCCGGGATCTCCACGGAGTACTCATCCTCCAACGCCATCACCAGCTCGAACAGATCTAAGGAATCCGCGCCTAAGTCCTCCTTGAAGGAAGAAGCCTCGGTAACGGTCTCTGCGTCCACGCTCAGCTGCTCTGCAATAATCTCTTTCATCTTCTCTAACATGATTCTTTTCTCCTTTTTTTACCTTTTAATGATTTATTGTGAATTTTTTATACGCTTTACCATTCTACCAGAGTTGCGCCCCATGTCAACCCCGCGCCGAATCCCGAGAGGACAATTTTATCTCCCGGCTCCAGCATCCCCTTGCGGTTCATCTCGTCCAACAGGATCGGAACCGAGCCGCCGGAGGTGTTTCCGTAGTGCTCCATGTTGGCGGGGAACTTATCGATGCTCACCTTCAGCCGCTTGGCCACGGACTCGATAATCCGGATATTCGCCTGGTGAAGCACAAAATATTTGACCTCATCCCTGGAGACGTTGTTCTCCTCCAGAAGCTGTGTGATGATCTCAGGAACCTTCCGGACCGCGAACTTGAAAACCGCCTGGCCGTCCATCGCCATGTAGCCCAGCTCCGGCTTCTTTCCCAACAGGAAATTGCCGTTGGTTCTGGAGCCGCAGGTCAGCACACTGCCGCCGCGCCCGTCGGAACACATCTTCACACCGATCACGCCCCGGTCCGCCGCGCGCACAACCGCCGCCCCGGCGCCGTCCCCGAACAGAACGCAGGTGCCCCGGTCCGTCCAGTCGATCAGCTTGCTGAGCACGTCGGAACCGATCACCAACACCGTCCGGTAGATCCCTGATTTGATAAACGCGTGCGCCGTGTTCAGCGCGTACACAAAACCCGTGCAGGCCGCGCTGATGTCAAATCCCGCCGCATTCACCGCTCCGATCTGCTCCTGAACCTCGCAGGCCCCGTTGGGGAAGCAGTAATCCGGCGACGAGGTGGCCATCAGGATCAGATCCACCTCCTCGGGCGCGATCTCCGCCTGCTGAAGCGCCCGCCTTGCCGCCTCGGCGGCCATCCGGGAATTGCTCTCCGCGGTGGCGATCCTGCGCGCGCCGATTCCGGTGCGGCTGCGAATCCACTCGTCATTGGTCTCCACAATTTTTGCCAGATCATCATTCGTTACGATTTGTTCCGGCACATATGAACCGGTTCCTACAATCCTAGTTGTCATCATTCTACCTATTTTAAGTCCTTGTCGTTTTTTGTGGAACTTTAGTTTAAGTTTCAAATACTTTGAACATCAAAGTAATACTACAGGAAACGCTTTCATTTGTCAAGAAGAATTTACCACTTTACTGGGAGTTCCTGCCTGTTTTTATCGACAATTTTCGCTGAAATGTTCGAGAATGTTATGTAAGCACTTCCAATTGTAAACATTTTTATAACTTTTTATAAACTCTACCTGTTTTTACCATATATTACCGTTTCTGCAAGGTCGGCGTATTGACTTTTATTGGTATTTCTGCTAACGTAATATTTGCAAGGGTGTAAATTTTTTACAAGGGGGTAAAAAATGAAAACAACTGGCGTTGTCCGTAAATTGGACGAACTCGGCAGAATCACGCTTCCCATCGAACTGCGCAGAAGTCTGAACCTGGATGTCAAAGACGGTTTAGAGATCACTGTACAGGACGACTGCATTATCCTCAGGAAAGCGGAGTCGGCCGACATCTTCACAGGCAGTACCGAGGACCTGATCGATTACGAAGGCAAGAAGGTATCCAGAGCATCTGTCCTGGCTTTAGCAAAACTGGCCGGGCTTAACGTGTCAGAATGACAAAACAGACCTGCTGTCCCTTCCTCTATAGTAAAGCACATTTATTATAGAAGAAATGGCAGCAGGTCTTGTTTTATATGGTACATTAATTTAATGTCTGTTGGTAGATGTCCCGGCGGCTCACGCCCCGGTCCTTGGCCACCGCCTTCATGGCCTCCTTCTTGTCCATCCCCTGACTCATGTAGTATTCCAGGTGTTCCTCCACGCTCATCTGCTCCCAGGAGCGGATTTTCTCAGCTTCCAGCTCCTTCACGGAGATCCCCTCGATCACAATCACGCACTCCCCCCTGGGCTCCTCGGCCTCATAGGCCTTAAGCGCCTCCTCGAAGGTCGTCCGAAACGCGGTCTCATGCTTCTTCGTCAGCTCCCGGCAGACGGCGATGCGCCGGTTCCCCAGGGCCTCGTACAGGTCTCCCAAGGTCTTCACCAGGTGATGGGGCGCCTCGTACACAATGATGGTGCGTGTCTCCCGCTTCAGCTCCTCCAGAATCCGGGCCCGCTCCTTCTTGTCGCTCTTCTCCGAGGGCAGAAACGCCTCGAAGCAGAAGCGCCTGGTGGGAAGCCCGGACATGGTCAGCGCCGTGATGCACGCGGCCGGGCCCGGCAGGGAGGTAACCTCGATTCCCGCCTCGCAGCACTGCCGCACCAGCTCCTCGCCCGGGTCGGAGATTCCCGGCGTCCCGGCGTCCGTGATCAGGGCCACCTCGGTCCCCTCCAGGATCCGCGCCACCAGGTAGGCGGCCTTCTCCACCTTGTTGTACTCGTGGTAGCTGGTCATGGGGGTTTTAATCTCAAAATGATTCAGAAGCTTGATGCTGTGGCGGGTGTCCTCCGCAGCGATCAAATCCACGCTCTTTAACGTGTTTAACACCCGGAACGTGATGTCCTCCAGGTTCCCGATGGGTGTCGCACACAGGTACAGTTTTCCTGCCATTGAATTCTCCTTATCCTGAAACCGGGTCTCAATACCCGTAGGTCGTTCGGATCTCCCGGGAATACTCCCCGTTCTCATCGAACACAATCACCGGCGCCTCCACCTTCATCAGGGCGCCGCCCCCGCGCACCGCCTCGATCAGTACCATGTTGGCCTCCCGGTCCGCGTAGGGGTGCACGAACTTCATGCGCTTGGGCTCCAGGCCGTACCGGGTGAAGGTCCCTAAAATCTCCACCAGCCGCCGGGGCCTGTGAACCATGTAGAACCGGCCGCCGGTGCGAAGAAGCTTCGCGCCCTCCCGGATCACGTCGTCCAGGGTGCAGAGCACCTCGTGGCGGGCGATGGCCAGGGCATCCCCGGGATTCTTAAGGCCGTGGTCCCCGTTCATGTAGGGCGGGTTGCTGGTGATCACATCAAAAGAAGCCAGCTTGAACAGCCGGCCGGCTTCCTTTATATCTCCGGTGACGATCTCCACCTTGTCCTCCAGACGGTTGTAGGCGACGCTGCGCCGGGCCATGCCGGCTGACTCCTCCTGGATCTCCAGGCCGGTAAAGTGCCGCCCCTTCGTCTTCGCCTCCAGGAGAATGGGGATGATCCCCGTCCCGGTGCCCAAATCCAGGGCAACCTCCCCCGGCTTTACCGCGGCAAACCCGCTTAGGAGCACCGCGTCCATGCCGAAGCAGAAGGCGCCCTTCCGCTGGATAATCCCGTAGTGGTTTCGCTCCAGGTCATCGATCCGCTCATCGTCGCGCAGCAGCACCGGCCCCGCCGGGGTCCAGACGTGCACGCGCGCTCTGTCATCAGTTGCCATCCAGTTTCGACTTTCCTTCCTTCTTCTCCAGCGCCTCCAGCTTCTTGAGCTCGGTCTCGGAGACTTCCTTTTCCTTCTCTTTTTCCTTGCCGCCCTTGCCCTTCTTCTTGCGGGGCTTGAATTTCAGCTGCTCGGCCTTGTACTCCCGGATTTCCTTCTCGTCCCGCTCCACCGTCACGATGACCTTCACCTGCTGGCGCAGCACGTTGACGCTCTGCACCTCGCCCTTCAGCCCGTCGTTTGTGATCACGAAGTCGCCGGGGTTGGGAAGCTTGCTGTTTAAGACCTCGTAGGTCTCCTCCTCGTTCTTTAAGCAGCACATCAGGCGGCCGCAGACGCCGGATATCTTGGTGGGGTTAAGAGATAAGTTCTGCTCCTTCGCCATCTTGATGGACACCGGAATGAACTCCGAGAGGTAGGAGTGGCAGCACAGCGGGCGGCCGCAGATTCCAATTCCTCCCATAATTTTCGTCTCGTCCCGGACTCCCACCTGGCGCAGCTCAATCCGGGTCTTGAACACGCTGGCCAGGTCCTTCACCAGCTCCCTGAAATCGATTCTCCCGTCCGCGGTGAAGTAGAACAGGACCTTGTTGTTGTCGAAGGTGTACTCCGCGTCGATCAGCTTCATCTCCAGGCTGTGCTTCTTAATCTTCTCCTGGCAGATGCGGAAGGCCTCTTTCTCCTTCTCCTTGTTGCGCTTCTCCACGGTCTCGTCCTCCTGGGTGGCCATCCGGATCACCGGCTTTAAGGGCGGCACCACCTTGGACTCGTCCACCTCCCGGTTGCCGAGAACCACGTACCCGTACTCGATTCCCCGGGCCGTCTCCACAATCACGTGGTCTCCTATCTTAATGTTCCGTCCCGCCGGGTCAAAATAGTAGATCTTCCCCGCGGTGCGAAAACGCACTCCGATCACTGTAATCATAAATTTTTCTCCTTTTCCCGCGGGCATTTGCCCGCTTATCTATCCATCTCATCTATTTCTTCTCTAGTTTTCCTTCATCGTCAGCAGCAACAGCTCCATCACCAGCTCCATGTTGACGTTGGCGTCCAGGCGGATCCTGGCTTTATCGATGGCTGTGAGAATCCGCTCCAGCCCGTCGTAGCCGCTGACCGCGCTCATGGAGTTCACCGTTGAGTATTCATCCTTGAATATCAGCAGGTTGATATCCTTTGTGGTCTTGTACATCAGCACATCCCGGTACCACATCTGCATGAAGTCCAGGCACTGGCCGATGTCCAGTTTCTCATCCTTCATTCTGTGGATATAGTCCAGAAGCTCCGAAATGTCCGCTTTCTTTATACTCTTCAGCAATCCGAGCAGCTCCGCGTACATGTGTTTAAAGTCCTCGGAGCTGGCCAGATGAATCGCTTTTCCAAGATTTCCCCGGGCAAACGCCGTGTAGATCTCCGCCTGGGGCTGCGCCACCCCCATCTTCCCGGTGAGGTACTCCCCAACCACCTTGTCCGGCAGGGGCTTTAGCTTTAGCTGCACGCAGCGGGAGAGAATCGTCTGGAGAAAGGCATCCATGTTGGTTGTCAGGAGCAGGATCACCGCGTAGGCCGGCGGCTCCTCGATGGTCTTTAACAGCGCGTTCTGGGCCTGGACCGTCATCTTCTCCGCCTCGTCCACAATGTAGATCTTGTGGGAGCTGCTGTAGGGCTTCACCTGGATTGTGTCGTTGATCTGTCTGCGCACATCGTCCACGCCGATGCTGGCCGGCTTCTCGTGGGTCACATAGATTAAATCCGGGTGGTTCCCGGACAGCACCTGCTTGCAGGCATGGCACTGGCGGCACGGGTCGGCCTGCCCCTCCTCACAGAGAAGCGCGAGCGCAAACGCGCTGGCCAGGGACTTCTTTCCCATCCCCTCCTCGCCCGCTAAAATATATGCGTGGGAAATATTTCCCGTCAAAATCGCATTGTAAAAATGCTCCTTGATCATGTCATGGCCCAGTATCTCTCTCAGCTCCAGCATTCCCGGATCCCCCTTGTATGTCTTTCTCCGCGATGGTTTGGCGCGGGGCAATCTTCTATTTAGTATAGCATAAGTTGGTTTTTCTGTATAGCGGTTTAAAATGGCGGATTTGGCACGTCAGCTGATTGACAGAATTCGGAAGAACGGCTAAACTGTTATGGATATGCAATCAGATAAGGGGGAGGAAGGCTTGAGAAAGGATTTGACTGAGGGGCCGGTGATGCGGTCCATTTTGATGTTTACATGGCCGATGCTGGCCGGAAACTTGCTGCAACAGTGCTACAATATGGTGGACACCCTGGTGGTGGGAAAGGCGTTGGGCTCCGGGGCCCTGGCCGCGGTGGGCTCCGCGTTCACGCTGATGACGTTTTTGACGTCCATCCTCATCGGACTGTGCATGGGCGCCGGCGCCGTCTGCTCCATCTACTTCGGGCGGCGGGACGAGGAGGGCATGAAGGAGCGGATGGCCGCGGCCGCCGTGCTCATCGGCGTGGCCGCCGTGGCGCTGCAGCTCATCTCCGGCACCGCGCTGCGGGGAATTCTGACGCTCATGCGCACGCCTGCGGAGATCTACGGGATGACGGAGGGGTACATGCGGATTATCCTCTGGGGAATCTTCTTCGTGTTTCTGTACAACTACTTCTCCTACATCCTGCGGGCGGTTGGAAACTCCCTGGTGCCCTTAATCTTTTTGGGGCTGGGGACCGTCTGCAACATCGCGCTGGACCTGCTGTTCGTGATGGTGTTCCACTGGGGCGTGGAGGGCGCCGCCCTGGCGACCATCCTGGCCCAGGGGCTCTCCGGCCTGGGGATCATGGCCTACAGCCTGATTAAGGAGCCGGTGTTCCGGCTTTCCCGCAGCCATTTTAACGTTCCGGGCCGCGTGATGCGCGAGGTCACACAGAACGCCTTTGCCGCGTGCATCCAGCAGTCCATCATGAACTTTGGAATCCTGATGATCCAGGGGCTCGTGAACAGCTTCGGAACCGCCGTGATGGCCGCCTTCGCGGTGGGCGTCAAGATCGACTCCTTCGCCTACATGCCGGTGCAGGAGTTCGGAAACGCGTTTTCCGTGTTCGTGGCCCAGAACCACGGCGCCGGAAAGAGCGATCGGATCAAGAGCGGCGTCCTGGGAGCCGTAAAGATGGTTGTGGGCTTTAGCCTGGCAGTGTCTGTGCTGGTCATGTTCTTCGCCCCGCACCTGATCCAGCTCTTCGTGAACAGCGGCGAGAGCGAGGTGATCGCCATCGGCGCCGGATACCTGCGGATCGAGGGGGCCTTCTACTGGGGAATCGGGCTTTTGTTCCTGCTCTACGGATACTTCCGGGCGGTGGAGTTGCCCATGATGTCCGTGGTCCTCACCGTGATCTCCCTGGGCACGCGGGTGGCGCTCTCCTACCTCATGGCTCCCGGCCTCGGCTGCCTGGTCATCTGGTGCTCCATCCCAATCGGATGGATCCTGGCGGACGTTACTGGGTATATTGTATACCGCAGGCGGCAGCGCAGAATGGCGTAGAAAAAAACATTCATATTTATAAGGAAGTGGGCAGACGGTTCTCAAAAGGACCGCCTGCCCACTTCCGAATATTGGTGCCAGGAGTTGCATCCTAAACACCACTTTATCTACATTGAAACAGAGCTACTTAAACTTCTTCTTATTCTCAGCGAATTCCCGCTTCACCTCATCCATCAATTCCGCATTGTGGATCAGGTCCCAGGACGCGCCGCCGATGGCCTTTGCGCCGTAGACGATACAGTCGCGGGCCGCCTGAGTCTTTCCGGCGTCCACAAACTCCTGGGAGTGGGAGGAGGTTCCCTCCGGGACGAAGGCCACGCGGATACAGGAGCCGGGGATGTGGTACATGACATTGCCGAAATCCGTGGATCCGGTGCGCTCTCTGGGCGGCGCCAGCCTTGGCGCTCCGGCCAGGCGGGCGTTCTCCATCAACAGCTCGTTTAGCTTCATCACAGGGATCTTGTTGTAGAAGTCGTGTTGCTGCTTCACCTCATACTCCACCCCCGCGATCAGTGCCGCGCCCTTGATGATATCGTGGAACCGGCTCACCACCTGCTCCAAGTTGGAGCGGCTGAAGGAGCGGAGGGAAAACTTCCCGACCGCCTTTGCGGGCACCACGTTTGCGGGTCCGGGCAGCTCCGACACCGTGTAGTGCATGCGGGTGTCGTCCGGCACGTGCTCGCGCAGAAACTCGATCCCGTTGAAGGCCACTAGCAGCGCATCAAAGGCGCTCTTTCCCTTCTCCGGGGCCAGCGCGGCGTGGGCGCCCTTCCCGTAGAAGGTCACCTCAAAGGACTGGTCCGCCAGGCATTTCACGTCCGTGCAGGTGGTCGGGGAGCCGTGCATCATGAACGCGGTGTCCAGCTCCAGGAAGCAGCCACGCTTCACCATATCGCACTTGGAACCCAGCGTCTCCTCCGCGGGCGTCCCGTACACCGTCAGCTTAAACGGGGCATCACCGGCCGTCTCCTTGAGCGCCACAGCCGCGCCCAGACAGGCGGGACCCTGCATGTGGTGTCCGCAGCCGTGGCCCAGGCCCAGGAGCGCGTCGTACTCGCACAGAATTCCAATGGACGGGCCGCCGGTGCCGTTCTCGTACACTGCCCGGAAGGCGGTCTCATAGCCCGCGATCCCGCGCTCTACCTGAAATCCGTTCTTTTCCAGATAATTGGTCAAAAGCTCCGCAGCCTGGTACTCTTTTCCCTCATACTCCGGGTGGTCGAAGATAAAATCCGCCATCTCCCAAAGTTTTTCCTTCTGGTCCTCTATTTTCTGAAACAGTTGTTCTTTCATGTCCACCTCCGCAGTCCTTGCCAGTTGATTTCTACATGGGGCCGAAATTGATCGCCTGGGCAATGTAAACCATCACGCATGCGGTCAGTGCCCAGATTAAGAACAGCTTCCACATGAACTTCATCCACCGGTCGTAGGGGATGTTCACCGCACTGATAATACCCATCAGAGCTGTGGAGTGCGGAAGGATGTAGTTGCAGAAGCCGTCGCCGAAGTTGAATGCCAGCACGCTGGTCTGTCTGGTCACGCCCAGAAGGTCGGACAGCGGGATCATGATCGGCATAACCGCCGCGGCCTGGCCGCTTCCGGATACCACCACGAAGTTGATCAGGGTGTTTGCAATGTACATGGCCGGGGCCATCAGGAACTTGGGCGTATGGCTCAGCATGGAGGCCAGGCCGTAAACCACGGTGTCCACGATCTTGCCCGCGCTCATCACGTTGGCGATGGTGGTGGCAAGGCCGATGATCAGGGCCGCGGTCAGCATCTTCTTGCAGCCGTCGATAAAGATCTTGGACATGGACGAGGGGGTCTCGCCGGACAGGAAGCCGACCACAACGCCCAGGCCGATAAACACAGCCGCCAGCTCCTCCATATCCCAGTCAAACTTCACGGAACCGACTACCATTCCCACCAGCGCAGCGATTAAGGACAGGATGATTAACGTCTTGCGCAGGTCCATGGAGCCGAACGAGTCGATGTCCATATCCTTCTGGTCGTTCTGGCTGTCCAGCTCATGCATGGGGCTGTAGACCGGATCCTTGCGGATCTTCATGGCGTAACGGACCAGGTAGATGTTGGTGATGATCAAAAATACCACAAAGCAGACAGCGCGGTACTCGATTCCGGAGAAGGTGGGCAGCTCCGCGATCTCCTGGGCAACCACCGTGGTGCTGGGGTTCAGCGTGCCGGTGGAGAAGCCCACCGCTCCGCCGAGCAGGATGATGGCCGCTCCCGTGATGGAGTCAAGGCCCATGGCCAGCGTGATCATGACCACCACCGGTGCGAAGGCGATAAACTGGTTCACGCCCTGTGTGGTGCAGATCAGCGCGAAGATCGTCGTCATAATCGGGATGAATATGTACAGACGGTTCTGGAACATCTTGGCTACCTTCGCCACGGCGGAGTGAAGCGCGCCGGACTTGCTGATCATATCGAAGGCGCCGCCTGAGAACAGAATCACCAGCATCAGGGAGATGCGGCTGCAGATCGCCTTCACAATATAGAGCGGAATTAACAGGGGGTTCACCGGGGAGCGGTCGATAAACGCGAACTGGGTGGGATCGATCACCTTGATTCCCGCCTCATTCTCCACCCGGGTGTACTGACCGGCCGGGATAATCCAGGTCATCAGCGTCGCAAACAGGATAATGGAGATGATGATCACAAAGGTGTGCGGCATCTTAAATGCCTTTTTCTTCTTTTCTGCCATATGGCATATCCTCCTTTGAAAGATTGTTACCATCAATGTATCCTCTTTCGGAGAATAAGTCCAATTTAATTTATTTATTTTTTATATAAACTTTACTTTATATTTATAATTGCAGGTGCAAAATGCTAAACTGCCTCACTGCCGGTAGTAGGTCTTTCCCCGCTCCAAAAGCATGTCGATCATCCGCTGCATGTAGCCCATCACCAGCATGTCCCTGCGGTAGGCTAAGACGAAATCCGTCTTCCCCTCGGCGCTCTCGATGCCGTAATAGTTGACGCCCTTGGTGTACTTCATGTTCTGGGCGTAGCCCTCCCGGTTGAAGCCGATCCCCAGCCCCTCCGCCACCATCTGCATGGCCGTCTCGATGTTGGAGATCTCCCGGATTTTGCTTGGCACCACGCCCTTGGCCGCCAGGAACCGCTCCGCGTCCTGGCGGATGCTCTGCTCGGGCTTCGCTAAGATCAGCCGCTCCCCGTTTAGGTGGACCAGGTCTAAGTAGCGGTACTTCTCCCCGGGCACATAGCTGGCCTTCTCGTTCACCGGGTGGCGCTGGGGCACGGCCACCAGAAGCTGCTCCTTAAACATCAGTTGGCTGGTCATATCCGGCTTCACGTCCGCCGCATTGCACAGCAAAAGGTCGATCTCGAAATCCTGGATTTTCTTGTCCAGAACCCCCATAATCCCCTCGTGCAGAATCACATCCACCTCCGGAAACTCCTGCTCATAGGCCGCCACCACCGGCGGCAAAAGCCAGGTCGCCCGGCGGGTCTGCACCCCGATGCGGATCCGTCCCCGGTAGTTCCCAGATCGGAAGAGCGTCGTGTAGGGAAAGAGTGTAGATCTCGGTGGTCGCCGTATCATTAAAAAAAAAAAAAAA
>USJW01000080.1 GCA_900555045.1 uncultured Clostridium sp.
AGATAAGGGCGGAGGAGATAAGGGCGGAGGAGATAAGGGCGGAGGAGATAAGGCCGGGGAGATGAGCGGGAGAGGGGGGAGCGGAACCGGAACTTGTAACAGAACCAGCCCCCCAAAAAAAAATGAATAGCAGCCCCCCCTCCTCCCACACAAAAACAATCCGCCGCGCAGATGACATTTTCGTCACCCGCGCGGCGGATATGCCTTTCAACGCGGTGGGGAGCCGGTCCGGCGCCGGATTTCAAGCGCCTGGCGTCAAGCGTCTGGTGCGTGCCCTGCGGATCCCGCAGAGTTCGCAAATCCCGCAAATCCCACGAATCCCGCAATTTAATTTACTCCATCTCCTCCAGCTGCCGCTTTAAGTACCGCAGCTGTCCTCCACAGGAGATCACCTCCAGCTCGCTGTCGGAGAGCTCCAGGCGCGCCTTGAAGGTAATTCCCTTGGTCACGTCGGTGATCTCAACTTCCCGGGTCTGCATCTGATCCAGCAGGTTGTTGATCTCAAGCGTGTCCTCCTGGTCCACGCGGTCGTAGTCGCTGGGGTCGGCGAACACCATGGGGATGATTCCGTGGTTGAGCAGGTTGCCCTTGTGGATGCGCGCGATGCTCTTGGCGATGACCGCCTTCACGCCCAGGTACATGGGATTGATGGCCGCGTGCTCACGGGAGGAGCCCTGGCCGTAGTTCTCACCGCCGATGATGATGCTCTGGCCCATCTGGCGCGCCCTCTCCGCGAAGGTGGGGTCATAGCGGTGGTAGCAGTACTGGCTCATGAGCGGAATGTTGGACCGCATGCTGGAGAATTCGGCGCTGGCCGGGGTGATATCGTCGGTGGTGATGTTGTCCACGGTCTTTAAGCTGACCTGAACCTTCAGGTGCTGCTCCGGCGCATCCGGAACGGGCAGCGGCTGGATGTTCGGTCCGCGGACGACCTCCACCTCCTTCGCCTCCTCCGGGGGAAGGGGCTTTATGATCATGGAGTCGTCCACCGGGTACTCGTCCGGCTCGGTGATTTCAGCCAGCTTTTGGATGTCCGCGCCCATGATCTCCTCCGCGGTGGCGAAGGTTCCCACGATGGCGGTGGCGGCGGCGTTCTCCGGGTTCACCAGGTAGATCTCAGCGGTGGGGTTGCCCGCGCGGCCCTTAAAGTTCCGGTTGGAGGTGCGAACCGCCACGCCCTTGGTGGCCGGGGACTGTCCGATGGCGCAGCAGGGACCGCAGGCCAGCTCCAACAGGCGCACGCCCGCGTTCATGAGCATCTCCAGGTAGCCGTCCTTCATCAGCTGCAAATAGATCTGCTTGGAGGAGATGCCGCAGGTGCAGCTCACGTCCTCGTTTACATGCCGGCCCTGGAACACGAGAGCGGCCTTCGCGATGTCGGAGTAGCTGGCGTTGGTGCAGCTTCCGATAAACACCTGCTGGACCTTCTTTTTCTCCACGTCCTTTAACGGGATCACGTTGTCCGGCTGGTGGGGACATGCGCAGAGGGGAACCAGCTCGCTTAAATTCAGCTCCATCTCCTCGTCGTACTCGCAGCCCTCGTCCGCGGTCAGCTCCACGAAATCCTGCTCGCGCTTCTGGGCCTTCATGAACTTTCTGACCTGCTCGTCCGCCGGGAAGATGGAGGTGGTGGCGCCCATCTCCGCGCCCATGTTGGTGATGGTGGCGCGCTCGTTGACCGTCAGGGTCGCGGCGCCGGGCCCCACGTACTCGAACACTTTTCCGAGGCCGCCCTTGATGCCTACGCGGCGCAGCATCTCAAGGATCACTTCCTTGGCGTTGCAGCCGGGCTTTAAGTGGCCGGTCAGGTTGACCTTCACAACCTTCGGCATCTTTAAGCGCATGGGGACGCCGGTCATGGCGGTGGCCACGTCCATGCCGCCCACGCCGATGCACAGCATGCCGATGGAGCCGCCGTGAGGCGTGTGGCTGTCACCGCCCATGCTCAGCTTGCCCGGGGCGCCGAAGCGGGCCACCTGCACAGCGTGGCAGATGCCGTTTCCGGGGCGGGACACGTAGACGCCGTACCGCTTCGCCACGGACTGCAGGTAAATGTGGTCGTCCGGCGTCTTGTTGTCCAGATAGAGCAGGTTGTGATCCAGGTAGCTGACGCTGGTCTCCACGCGGGTGCGGTCCAGGCCGATGGCCTCAAACGCCAGGTAGGTCATAACCGCGTTGATGTCGTGGGTCAGGGTCTGGTCCACCTTCAGGAAAATCTCCTCACCCGGGACCATATCCGACGGCTTTGCCAGATGAGCCGCCAGAATTTTTTTCGTCAAATTCATTTTCATGCTGATATCCTCCTGTCCGATGTATGGACGAATCGGAGACTAAAAAAGCCTCCTCGTAATGATTGATACTATCATTATAAGCAGGCTATGCGCATAAGTAAAATTCAAATTTTTGAATAGGGTTCATAGGAATTTCTTATGGGGTTCCGGGCAGCAGGATTCCGAGCAACAGGACTCCGAAAGGCGGGGTTCCGGGAGGCGGGAGGCCATGCGAAACAGGGCCTGCTCCACCTCGCCGATGTAGCAGCCCTCGCGGTACAGCGCGAACACCTCCCAGGTCAGCGGATGCTCCGATAAGTGGTAAATGTCCAAGTCCACGCTGTCCTTTAAAAGCGCCAGGGTCATCTCCGGAACCACCGCCACGCCCAGCCCCTTGGCGGCCAGGCGGCAGGAGAGCATGTTGCTGTGGGATTCTAAAATAATATTGGGCCGGATCCCGGAATTCTTGGCCAGTACATCCACGCTGGCCCGGAGGGCATGGCCCTTCTCCAGGGTGATGAACGGGAGCTGCGCCGCCTTCTTCCAGTTGACGATGCGCTTGTCCATGTTTAAGATGTACTCCTCGTCCAGATAGCCCTTGGCCGTCACCAGCACCAGCTCCTCCTCCGTCACCTTGACCTGGGCGATGTCCTTCTCCTTCGCCCACTGAGGCAGGAACACGAAATCGATGTCGCCGTTTCTCAGGTCCTCGATCAGGCGGTTTCCGGGGCCGCTGGTCACCTCCACGTCGATGCCGGGGTATTTCTCCTTGAACGGCGGCAGGATGAGGGGCAGCATGTAGATCAGCCGCTCCCCGGGAAAGCCCAGGCGCAGCCGCCCGCGGCAGTTGGTGGCGATGTCCCGGAATTCCCGCTCCATGTCGTCCATCTGCATGAGAATGGTCCGGGCGCGCTTCAGGTACTGTTCCCCCGCGTAGGTGCAGATGAGGGGCGTTGCCGACCGGTCGAACAGCTTCACGCCCAGCTCCTCCTCCAGCTTGTTGATGTAGCTGCTGAGGGCGGGCTGGCTGATAAACAGCTTTTTTGCCGCCTTGGTGATGCTGCCGCACTGTGCGATCATGTTGACATACTTGAATTGACGCAGTTCCATACCCTTCTCCTCCTGCCCCTGTGGCAAGCGCATTTATTGTGAATTGTTTGGGGATTAATTATAGCATCGGAGCATGGGGAATGCAAGAGCGCGGCATTTATCGCAGGTTTCGTATTGACAATTATTCGCAACCATTCTAAAATAGGAAACGTCAAAAGAGTTTGTCAAGACAAACTTTTTGCGTGTGAGTGCGTTTAAGCGGACGAGACAGATGGGAGATTCAGATGAAACTTTGCGAAGGAACGGTAGGCAGGCGCTATGTTGTGGAGAGTGTGCTGGTGGACGAAGCCATCACCAGGCGCCTGGAGGCTCTGGGGGTCAACGAGGGAACCCCGGTGCTGATTTTAAATAAAAAAGGGAGCGGAAGCGTGATCGTGAAGGTGCGGGGAACCCGCCTGGCCATGGGGCGCAAGCTCTCGGAGGGAATAAGCGTGAAGGAGGTGGCTGAGGGATGAGCGAAAAGCTGGAGTACGGAAGCGTTTCCTACGCGCCGGAGGAGCCGGAGAAAAAGCCGCCCAGGCAGATCCGCCACGGCATCGACAAGCGGCCGATCACTGTGGGCTTTGTGGGAAATCCCAACTGCGGGAAGACCACGCTGTTCAACGCGTTCACGGGCGCAAAGCTGAAGGTGGCCAACTGGCCGGGCGTCACCGTGGAGCGGGTGGAGGGCGAGACCAACTACAAGGGCCGCCCCATAAAGGTCATCGACCTGCCGGGCATCTACAGCCTCACCTCCTACACCATCGAGGAGAAGGTGACCCGAAAGTGCATCGAGGACGGCGAGGTGGACGTGATCATCAACGTGGTGGACGCGTCCTCGATGGAGCGCAACCTCTACCTGACTATGCAGTTGATCGAGCTTAAAAAGCCGGTCATCCTGGCCCTCAACATGATGGATATCGTGGAGGAGCGGGGCATGGAGATCGACATGCACCGCCTGCCGGAGATGCTGGGGGAGATCCCGGTGGTCCCGGTGTCGGCCAGAAAGCGCACCGGTCTGGACGTGCTGATGCACGCGGTGGTGCACCACTACGAGGAGGGCCCCCAGGGCGTGGTGGTCCGCTACAGCCCTAAGGTGGAGGAGAAGATCGCAAGAATCGAGGCGGAGCTGCGAAAGAACTACGGGGAGATGGACAATCTGCGCTGGCATGCCATCAAATTCCTGGAGTTCGACGAGGTGGTGACGAACGACCATCCGCTGGATGTGAGCGGGATTCTGGACCACAATTATGAAAAACAGATCATCAACGAGAAATACGACTACATAGAGGAGATCATCCAGGAATGCCTGATGAACAAGGAGGAGAAGGCGGCCACCACGGACAAGGTGGACCAGATCCTGACCCACCCGGTTTGGGGGATCCCGGTGTTTCTGGGGATCATGGCCATGGTGTTCTTCCTCACCTTCATGGTGGGCGATTTCCTGAAAGGATATTTCCAGATCGGCTTAGACTGGTTCTCCCAGGCTGTGCTGGCGGGGCTCACGAGCGTTCACGCGGCCTCCTGGCTGATCTCGCTGATTGTGGACGGAATTATCGCCGGCGTGGGCGGGATTTTGACCTTTCTGCCCAACATCTTCATCCTGTTTCTGGCCCTGGCCTTCCTGGAGGACAGCGGCTACATGGCCCGGGTGGCCTACGTGATGAACGAGACCATGGGCATGGTGGGGCTGTCCGGGAAGGCGTTTCTGCCCATGCTTCTGGGCTTCGGCTGCACGGTTCCGGCCGTGATGGCCACCCGGGCGCTGGAGAGCGTGCGCGACCGGCGCAGGACGATCTTAATCACCCCCTTCATGTCCTGCTCAGCCAGATTGCCCATCTACGTGCTGTTCGCGGAGATGTTTTTTCCGAACAAGGCCCTGGCGGTGGCCTACTCGCTCTACCTGATCGGCCTGGTGATGGCCATTCTGGTGGCCTTCGTGCTGCACAAGAGCTCTAAGGGGAAGCGCTCGGAGAATGCGCTCCTCATTGAGCTTCCGGAGTACAAGACGCCCAACACCCGCACCGTGGCCATCTACGTGTGGGATAAGGTGAAGGACTACTTGAGCAAAGCGGGCACCACGATCTTTATCGCGTCCATCGTACTGTGGTTCGTGTTAAACACCGGGACCGCGGGCTTTGTGTCGGACGTGAAGGACAGCTTCGCGGCCATGATCGGTCATGTGCTGGTGCCGGTGCTGCGCCCCGCGGGCCTGGGGCTGTGGCAGGTGGCTGTGGCGCTGATCTCGGGCCTCTCCGCCAAGGAGGTTGTGGTCTCCAGCTTCAGCGTGCTGTTCGGGATCAACAACGTGAACTCGGCGGCGGGCATGGGCGAATTGTCGGCGCAGCTCTCCGCCATGGGCTTCGGGGGCGTGAACGCTTACGCGCTGATGATTTTCTGCCTGCTCTACAGCCCCTGTATCGCCGCGGTGGCGACGATCAAGCGGGAGACCGGCTCCTGGCGGTGGACGCTCGGCATGGTGGTGTTCCAGCTTCTGGTGGCCTGGTCGGCGGCCGTGCTGGTGTTCCAGGTGGGAAGCCTGCTTGTAGGGTAAGCGGCCCAGGCCCGGGGGCTGGACGCCAGTTTGCGGGTGAGCAGGCGGGCCCGCGGCCTGTACCCGGGACTCGGAAGCCAGTTTGCGGGTGAGCCGCCGGGGCCACGGGCCCGGAACGCTCCCCAAATTTACAGCGGATCCGCGCAGATCGGGGCCATCCGCAGGCGGCCCATGGAGCGGGAGTAGAGGTAGACCTGGTTGGACAGGCGTTCCTCGGCTTCCACCTCCGTGCGGTTGATGGAGGCGACAATCAGGCCGAGCTCCTCGTAGAGCCGGTCACCGCTGTCGGGGAGAAGAAGGACTTCGTGGATGCTGGAGGGAAGGACGATCAGATCCGTCTCAAACAGCTCTGCGAAGTCCTTTAACGTATCGGGGTAGAGCATGCACGCGGCGCCGGTGACGCCGAAGCGGTTGGAGAGGATGTATAAGGGGGTCGGTGACTTGTGGGCCGGGTCCGGCGGAGCGCTGGTCCCGAAGGGGATGTCTAAGAGGAGTCCGAGGACGGCGTTGTCCACAGAGCAGATGTGAGGAGGAAACAGTAACGGCGTGTTCTTCACGGCCAGCTCGTTTAAGGTGTTTAGGTCCATGCCCCAGAGCTTTAGGTGGTCGTGGGTGACGAGCATGTTCAGGAGTCCGGATTCGTCTTGTCCGGCGTACAGGTAAAAAACCTTGGCCAGATCCAGCACGGGGATGTGCGGAAGTTTTTTCAGGAGCTCGGCGTTGGAGGCCGCGTTGACCAGCCGGTAGGCGATCCGTGGCCGCACAAAGTCCGGGTCGCACAGCGTGACCGGATCCAGCGGGTTGGCTTTTAGGCCGCGCTCGCACAGGGAAGTGATCTCGTCCAGAATTTTGCTCAGGGCCATGCCGTCCTGAAAGCGTTTATAAAAGTCGTTTAAGCAGACGGTGGGAGCGGTCATGGAGCCCTTTTGGCGGATACTGAGGCCGTCCAGGCAAACTCCGTTATTTTTTGGAAGCTGCAGGATGGTCAGAACATAGCTGTCCCCCAGGCGTTTTTCCATCTGTTGTCTGACTGCGGTTAAAAAGGTGTGATAGAGCATAGATTTGTCCTCCTTGAGATAAAAAAGATTTGTTTGAACCAAAGATTTGGTTTGAGAACGGCGCATGAGCGCCGGAAAGAAGTGGTTCCAGCTTAATATAAGACGGAGCAAATGTCAAGAGGTGCCGAAAAATATCATAAAGTTTAAGAAAAATACAGAGAAAAGTTATTGTAGTCGGCATGCCAGATGTGTTATATATAGAGAGCGGCGTCAGCTTTGCCGCAATATAAGGAAGAAAAGGTTAACAGAGAATGAGAAAGACAGGTAAGGGATTGCGCTGCCTTATCGCGGCGGCGGCACTGTCTGCGGTGTTTTGTTTTAACGCCTGGGCGGACGACGCCTCCCAGTTTGTGCCGGGGACAACGGTCAACGGCCTGGGAATCGGCGGGATGACGGTGGAGCAGGCGAAGGCGCAGATTGAGGGATTTTATGACAGCAGCTACAAGCTTGCGATTAAGAAGAAAAATGGAACTGAGGAGTATATAAACGGCGCGGATATCGGCTACAAGGTGACGCTGCCGGAAGGGCTTAGCGCGATTCTGGAGGAGCAGAATGCCACCGGGAGGGTGTCGGGGCCCGCGGCGGACAACCGGCACAAGATGACCATGAGCGTGGTCTTCGACGAGGCGGCCCTCGCGGATAAGATCGGCGGCCTCTCCTGCATCGCCGGCTCCGGCATCGTGGAGACGCGGGACGCCCATATCTCGGACTACGAGGCGGGAAAAGAGTTCACCATCGTGCCGGAGGTGGAGGGAAATAACCTGGACGTTACGAAGACGTCGGAGGCCATCCGCCGGGCGGTTGAGGAAGGAGCGCGGGAGCTGGACCTGGCGGCGGAGGGCTGCTACTATCAGGTGGGCGTGCGCGCCGGTGACCCGCAGCTAAAGGCGCTCTGCGATACGATGAACCGCTACCGGAACATGACGATTACCTACCAGATCGGGGAGAACACCGAGGTGCTGGACGGGGGAACGATCTGTCCGTGGCTGACCGTGGCGGCGGACGGCCAGGTTTTGGCGGATCCCCAGGCGGTGGCGGCCTTTGTCCAGACGCTGGCGGACAAGTACGACACGTCCGGGAAAGAGCGTGTGTTTCGGACCGCCGACGGCCGTGAGGTGCCCGTGAGCGGCCCTTATGGCTGGAAGGTGGACCAGGCGGCGGAGGCGCTGGCGCTGACGGAGTGCCTGAAGTCCACGGAGAGCCTGACCCGGGAGCCGGTCTACGCCCAGACGGCAGCCAGCCGCGGGGAGACGGACTGGGGGACCACCTACGTGGAGATCGACCTGACCAACCAGCATGTGTATATGTTCCAGGAAGGGAACCTTGTGTGGGAGTCCCCCTGCGTGACGGGAAACGTGTCCAAGAACTACACCACGCCGCCGGGAATCTTCCCGCTGACCTACAAGGAGCGCGACCGGATTCTTCGGGGCGCCAAGAAGGCGGACGGGACCTATGAGTACGAGAGCCATGTGGACTACTGGATGCCCTTCAACGGCGGAATCGGCCTGCACGACGCCAACTGGCGGGGCTCCTTCGGGGGCAGCATCTACCAGAAGTCGGGCAGCCACGGCTGTATCAACCTGCCGCCGGACAAGGCGAAGGTTCTCTATGATCTGGTGGAAAAGGGCATGCCCGTGATCTGTTACAATTAAGAGGTGTATGGTGGGGAGTTATGGAGAGCGATGATAAGCGGCTGGCGGAGGCCGCGATGTTGGCTGGGGAGATTATGCTGGTCAGCGGCGCGGAGATCGCCAGGATTGAGGAGACAATACATTACATTCTGAGTGTGGCGGACCGTGAGGCCCAGACCATGGTGTTCAGCACCGGCATCTTCGTCACCCTGCAGGGGGCGGGGGAGGAGCCGATCACGCTGGTGCGCCGGGTGACGGCCCGTTCCACCAACTTAAACCGCATCTGCCAGGTGAACGAGGTGTCCAGGCGGTTCTGCGCCGGGCAGATGGACCTTCAGGAGGCGTTAGGGAGGCTTAAGGAGATCAAAGGGACCAACCAGTACAGTCTGGCCTCAAAGGGTGTCAGCTATATCCTGGTGGCGCTGGCCTTCGGCGTGGTGATGGGCGGAGGGCCCTGGGAGTGCCTGGCCGCGGCCGTGGTGGGCGGAGTCTTGGGGCTTGTGGTCTACACGTCGTCCAGGCTCGGCCTCCCTGATTTTTGCGTGAACGCGCTGGGGGCCTTTTCCTGCGGCATGACGGCCCTTTTGCTCAGCCGTTTTGTGCTGCCGCAGATCAGCCGCGACGTTGTGATTATCAGCTCCATCATGCCTCTCGTGCCCGGTGTGATCTTCACCACCGCGGTGAGGGACACCTTGAACGGGGATTACTCCTCGGGCGCGGCCCGGATGCTGGAGGCCGTGGTGGTGGCGTTAGCCGTGGCGGCCGGAGTGGGAGCCAGCATGGCGATGTTCCGCTATCTGACGGGAGGTGGCGCGGCATGGTGATGGTGATACAGACGATCGGCGCGTTCTGCGCGGTGGCCAGCTTTACGAGGATTCTGGAGCTGCCCAGGCGCTTCGTGGGCTGGTACGGCACGGCAGGGGCCTTGTGCTGGCTGGTGTATTTGACGGCCAATGCCGCCGGGTCGAAGATTTTTGCTGCGTTTTTGGCGAGCCTGGCGGTGGCGGTGTTTTCCCATGTGGCCGCCCGGATTTTGAAGGCCCCGGTGACCGTGTTTCTGATCCCGGGAATTCTGCCGCTTGTGCCCGGCGCCTCCATCTACAACAGTGTGTACTATATCATCCAGGACAGCCAGACCCAGTCCTCCTACTACCTGGCGGAGACCCTGCAGATTGCGGGGGCCATCGCCATGGCGGTGTTCCTGGTGGACTCGGTGTTTCATCTGCTGCGCCACAGGAGGAGAAGCAGGCAGGCTTTGGAGGAGGGTTTGGCCGGAAAAACGGGAGAATTGTATGGGCAAAAGGAAAAATTTGAAAAAAACACTTGAAATTTTTGACCAGGTGTAGTATTATACAGGAGATGCGTCTGTAGCTCAGTGGATAGAGCAGTGGCCTCCGGAGCCGCGTGCGTAGGTTCGATTCCTATCAGACGCATTTTTTGTTACCAATTTTTGAGTGCCGCAGAGCTGGGAAGAACCCGGTTCTGCGGCCTTTTTAGTGCATTATGTCCGAGAGGGCGCGTTTAAGCTGCGCTTCTTGACATACTCCTTGGGGGACAGGCGGTAGTGACCCTTGAAGGCGCGGGAGAAGCTGGGCACATCCGAGTACCCCACCATGGCCGCGGCCTGTGCCACCGTGTGGTTTTCCATCAGCAGGTCCCTGGCGGTGCGCAGTCTGGCGTTGCTGATGTAGGCCTGAAGCGACAGGCCGGTGGATTCCTTGAAAATCCGGCTTAGGTAGCTGCGGTTTAGGTTCAGGGTGTCCGCCAGCTGCTGGACGGTGACTCCGGCGCAGTCCTCCCGGATCAGCCGGCATGCGTCCTCCACGTGCAGAAGGGCGTCCCCGAAGCCCTGGCCGGGGGTGGTCTCCTCGCATTTGAAGTGGTAGATCAGCCGCCAGATGAAGGAGACCAGGAGCTCGTCTGCGGGTCCACCCGGCAGACGGCTCAGGTTGGCGATCTCCAGAAAAATATCCTCCAGGCCCGGGGAGGCGAGGATATCCCGCGTATACCACAGGGAGGGGAGCTTTACTGCGCTGCGAAAGCCGATCCAGATGTAGGTCCAGCCCGCGTCCGGGTCCGCCGTGAGCGTGGTCTCCTCGCCGGGGCGCAGAATGAAGCAGTCGCCGGGGCGGGCCGTCAGCTCGGCGCCGTTTTTGCGGACCGTGCCCTGGCCGCCGCAGACGTACTGGAGCGTCCAGCTGTCGCGGACGAACGGGCCGTAGGCGTAGCCCGGGGCGCACCGAATGTAGCCGGCCCGGACCGGCACGATATCCCGCAGGCCCTGGCCGTCGATATGAAATTTGTCCACAAGCTTGACGGTGCGCCCGTCGGAATCCAATATTTTCTTTGCGCGCTCTAGGTGCAGACCGTTCACTGTCTCTGTCATCGCAGCCCCTCACATGTCACAAAATAACAAAAAGTGGAAACATCACACAATCGACAAGGCCGATCGTTTTCTCTATCATATACTCAGAGAATGGGAAAGACAAGAAACAAATTTATTCAAATGTGACCAGGAGGGCTTATGATCAGATACGATGCCGGCAGGGGGAAACTCACAGATTGGGTGGTGGCGGAGGAGTCCTTTTGCCCCGAACACGCGCGAAAGTATGAGGCGGTCATGTGCCAGGGCAACGGGTACATGGGAGTCCGCGCGGCCACGGAGGAGGCGTACGGGCGAACGGACCGCTGCGCGCTTGTGGCGGGCACCTTCGACCGCGTGGAGGAGAAGCGCTCGACGGAGCTGCCAGACAGCGCGGACGTGACGGCGGTGCGGATTCTCGCGGACGGGAGGGAGGTGCGCCTCTCGCCGGACAACCATGAGGGGTACCTTCGGACGCTGAATTTAAGAAATGGGCTGCTGGAGCGCAGGTTTATATGGAAGGACGGAGGCACGCGGCTGGAATGCCGCTTTCTGCGGTTTGTGTCCCTGGCGGACCGCCACGTGATGGGGGAGAAAATTTGTGTGAAGGCGCTGGCGGGAAGCCCGTCGATCGAGGTGGAGACCGGGATCGGAGGGGAGCGCCGTCTGGGGGACGGGCACTTTGCGGACGGGGAGGCTGCGGGTCTTTATGGGGATGAGCCCGGGGATGGCCAAGCGGTGTGGCAGTATTCGGAGAGAACCCATGAGAGTGGAATTGAGTTTGTGACAAGCGCGGCGGCTAAGGCGTGGGTTGAATGGGAGACTGGGGAAGGCAGGGGAGCGGCCTGCGTGAACCCCACCGTGCGTGTTTTGAGAAAGTCCGCAAAAAATGCCGTGGGGGATTCAGAAGGGAAAACAGAGCATGCGAACATCCCCGGCGGCGTCTGCGGCCTCGCCGGGACCTGGCGTGTCAAGTTATCGCCCGGGCAGGAACTTGTGGTCGAGAAGCTCGTGCGCGTGGCCACCACCCGCGACTGCGATTTCCATGATAGCGGGAGCGGGCGGGAGGCGCTGCTGAGGCGTGAGCGCGGGGAAACGGCACTTTTGGGAGAAATTGGATGGGACAGTGCGTTCGCCAGATCCGAGGCGGCCTGGGAGGCGCTGTGGGAAGCGCGCGATGTTAGGATTGAGGGGGAAGCTCATTTTGACCAGCTGGCCGTGCGGTTTGCAATCTACCACCTGACCATCATGGCGCCGCTTCACGACAACCGGATGAACATCGGGGCAAAGGGGCTGTCGGGCAGAGGATACCTGGGGCACACGTTCTGGGACACGGAGATCTACATGCTGCCATACTTCATATGGACGGACCCGGAGGGGGCGAGGTTGCTTTTGGAGCACCGGTACGCCTTCTTGGGGGCGGCCAGGCGAAAGGCCGCTGAGAAGGGCTACGAGGGGGCCATGTACCCCTGGCAGACCGCGTGGCTGACGGACACGGAGACATCGGTCAACCAGTTTATGGCCGACTATGAGCACCATGTGACGGCGGATGTGGCCTTTGGCGTGTACTATTACTACGAGGTGACCCATGACTTGGATTTCATGCTGCGTTTTGGGTGTGAGATTCTCTTTGAGACGGCCAAATTCTGGTGTTCGCGGATGGAGTTTGTGCCGGAGAGCGGGCGGTACGAGATCCGAAACGTGATCGGGCCGGACGAGTACACCCACGATGCGGACAACAATGCGTTTACCAACTATTTTGTTCACCTGAACCTGCGGCTGGCCATCGAGTGGTGTGAACGGCTTGCGCGCGAGTTCCCGGAGCGGTATAAGGAGCTTGATGCCGGGCTGTCCCTCAGCGGTCAGCTTACGGGCTGGGAGGAGCATGTCGGGCGGCTGTATCTGCCAAAGGCCAACGGGGAGGGAATTTTACCCCAGGACGACACCTTTTTGTCCCTGCCGGAGATTGACCTGACGCCCTACCGGGCGGGGGTGCGAAAGCTGAAGGAGGATTACCCCAACCGCTCCTACAAAAAGCTGCAGGTGGCAAAGCAGGCGGACGTGGTGGTGCTTTTCTGGCTGCTGGAGGATCTGTTCCCGGAGGAGGTAAAGAGGAACAGCTTTTACTACTATGAAGAGCACTGTGTTCATGAGTCCTCCCTCAGCCTGTGCACGTACTCCATTCTGGCGGCGGACATGGGGGAGCGCGAGACGGCCTACCGCCTGTTTGGGCGGGCTGAGCGCATCGACCTGGGGGAGAAGATGGACTCCAGCGACGAGGGGATCCACGCGGCCTCCCTGGGCGGCGTGTGGCAGTGCGCAGTGCTGGGATTTATGGGAATCCGCCTGTACCATCACAGGCTGCGGATCATCCCCCATCTGCCGGACACCTGGCGGGAGGCGAAGGTGCGGATTTACTGGCATGGACGGCCGATTCTGGTCACGGCCAGCCGGTCGGAGCTGGTGGTGGAGGCGCTGGACGGAGGCGCGCTGGGGCCGATTATGACGAGCAGGGGAGTGTGGGGCGGAAACAGCAGCATTTATCGGGAGGTATACGGCCATGACGCGTAGCTTGGGACTATTGTTTGATTTAGACGGGGGATTGACGGACACGGCCAGGTATCACTACCTGGCGTGGAAGCGCCTGGCAGAGGAGCTGGGGCTTGCCTTTGGCGAGGCGGATAACGAGCGGCTAAAGGGGGTGGACCGGCTGCGGTCCCTGGAGATCATTCTGGAGATCAACGGCGCTCTGGATCGGTTCACACAGGAGGAGCAGCTGGCGCTGGCGCAGCGCAAAAACGGCTACTATCGGGAGTTCATCGGGCAGATCACCCCGGGGGATGTGCTGCCGGGCATCCGGGAATTTCTGGGTGAGGCCCAGGCCAGGGGGATTCTGACGGCGGTTGCCTCCGCCAGCAAGAACGCGGGCTTTGTGTTGGAGCGGCTGGGGCTTGCCGGGCGGTTTGACTATGTGGCGGACGCGGCGCTGGTGGCGCGGGCAAAGCCGGACCCGGAGATCTTTTTGGTCTGCGCGCAGGCCCTGGGGCTGAGACCGGACCAGTGCATCGGGATCGAGGACTCCCAGGCCGGGATTGAGGCGATTTTGGGGGCGGGCATGTTCGCGGTGGGAATCAATGTCCATGTGACCTCCGCCGCGCCGGACTTGGCGCTTGGGTCCACCAGGGAGCTGGCGCTGGACCGGGTGCTCCTTGCGGCGGGGTACGGGGAATAGGGAGAATGCTTATGGGACAACCAGCGAATTTACCATGCAGAAAAATAGATATACACACTCATCTCACTCTGGCGGGCGCGGAGGCGTTCCTTTCGGGGCGGAGGGCAGGAAATGACAGACCGGGAGTCGAGCGGTCTGTCATTTTGCCCTCCGCTCCGCTTCTCCGGGTCACAAGGCAGCCGTTTACGGCGCCGATGGCGGGAAATGCCAGGGCTCTGGCGGTGTGCCGGGAGGACCCGGAGCATTTTTCCTGGTTCTGCAACGTCTGCCCGGACGGGACGCCTGAGACCTTCAGGCGGTTGCAGCGCTTTAAGGCTCAGGGGGCCTGCGGGGTGGGGGAGTTCGCCTCGCAGCTGCGGTTTGACGACCCGCTGCTGGACCATCTCTTAGCCTGCTGCGAGGCCCTGAAGCTGCCGTTTCTGTTTCATCTGAGCCCCGGGGAGAATTGGGGCTATGGGGCGGTGGACCGCCAGGGCCTTCCGCTTTTGGAGCGGGCGCTGCAAAAATACCCCGGCCTTGTGTTCATCGGCCACTCCAAGGCCTTCTGGTTTGAGCTGTCCCGGTATCCGGGGGAGGCGCCTGAGGCGGTCAGGAACAGCTGCCCGAACACCCCAGTGGAGGAGGGACGGCTTTGGGAGCTCTTCGGGCGCTATGACAATCTGTACGGGGATCTGTCGGCCGGCGGCGGGGCCAACGCGGTGATGCGGGATCCGGACTTTGGGATTCGGTTCATGGAACGGTTCCAGGACCGGCTGATGTTCGGGACGGATGAGGTGATGGGGGAGGGGAAGCGGCCGGGAGGAGAGCGGCGGCCGGAAGGCCCGCTCTCCCCCTGGCTTGACAATCTATTCCTGTCCGGTCAGATTTTAGCGACCGTATACCGCAAGATTTGCCATGACAACGCCGTGCGTCTCTTTCTGCAACCGCCTGTCAATTTTTAAGCTGCGGGGGACGGTTTCCCATTAAAAAAGTGCAGCCTGAATAGATTTAACCCAAAAGGGCTGAATACCTGAAAAAATTCATTATTCAAAGGCGCGGGGCGGGCCGGTATAATAGAGCTATCACCAGTTGAGTTGATAGAAGGAGGGGTTATATGATGAGAAAGTGGACAGCATTATCGATGGCATGCGTGTTGGCAGCAGGTATGATGACAGGGTGTTCCGGGGGAGGCGCTGCAGCGACCACAGCGGCCGGGACGAAGGCTCCGACGGAGGCGGCAAAGACAGAAGCGGCCAAGACGGAGGCAGCTAAGGAGGAGACGACCGCAGCCGGGACGGCGAAAGCGGACGCGGCCGGGGATTTGAGCGGCGAACTGTACGTGGTCGTCAACAGCACCATGACCAAGACAGACGACCCGGCGATCTTCCGGGCGGCGAAGACGTTCGAGGAGCAGCACCCCGGCACCAAGATTACCATTGAGGGGCTCTCTGGCAATGACATTATGAGCAAGTTTACCACCTCGGCCATGGCCGGCGCGGGGCCGGATGTGGTGGCCCTTGACAACGCGGGATGGCCCATCGACCTGGCGGCCATGGGGCTTTTGGAGCCGCTTGACGAGCAGCTTAAGGCCACCGACAACAAGTACCTGCAGGGACCGCTGGACTCCGGCCTGTTCGAGGGGAGCTACTATTCGGTGCCGTGGTACTACAACAATACGGGTCTGTACTACAACAAGCGGATCCTAAACGAGATCGGAAAGACACAGCCCCCGGCAGACTGGGCGGAGTTTGAGGAGGACGTGAAGCTGGCCACCGAGAAGGGCTACGCGGGCGTCTCCACAAGGCCGGACGGCTACGCGATTTTTAACATTTTCTTCCAGAACGAGAACCCAGTGATCGACACCTCCGGCGATCGCCCGGTGGTTACGGTCAACGACGAGTCCGGCAAGGAGGCATTCGCATTCTGGACCGGGCTTCACACCAAGTACCACGCATTCCCGGAGGGCATGAAGGACGCCTCCGACTGGGCCGCGGCCTACAACACCTTTATATCCGACGACTGCCTGTTCTTTGTCTGCGGTGACTGGGGATATAAGAACATTCAGAGCGGAAATCCGGATCTGGAATTCGGTCTGGCGCCCATGCCCAAGGGGAAGGTGCAGGCGGTATGCCTGGGCGGCAAGAACCTGGCGATCAACGTGAACAGCTCCAAGAAGGATCTGGCCTGGGCGTTTGTGGAGTACTTGACCAGCAAGGACTGCGACTTTGTGCTGACCGAGAAGGTCTGCATCGCGGGCAGAAGCGACGCGGACGTGTCCGGGGTGCTGAAGGTCAACCCGGACTACCAGGTGTTTGTGGATGAGGCCTCCTACACAGTGCCGAGACCGAGAGTCAAGAACTCCGCCTCCCTGGACGAGAAGATGGCGGACGCATTCAAGAAGGTGCTGTTCGACCAGATGACCGCGCAGGAAGCGTTGGACGAGCTGGAAGTGGAGTTGAACGCATTTATCGATGAAAATTATTAAATTGCAGTGAGGATGAGAGGAGCCGCCATTCGTCTTGAAATTGAAGAGGAGTGACGGCTCCTCCCGGGAAGGGGAGAGCATGAGGGGCAAAACGAAACCGTTGAGACTGAAGGAGTACTCTTTTAGAAGGAACCGGGTTGGTTATTTTTTGATCGCACCGGCCGTCATATCCATTTTTCTGTTGAGCGTGTACCCGCTGCTGCGGGGAATCTGGATCAGCTTTTTGAACTACGACATGACCAAGGCCAACACGGCCGCCTTCGGGACCTTCGCCGGGCTAAAGAACTACGCGGTGGTGTTCGCCAACGCGAAATACCAGAAGGCGGTGACCAACTCCGTGGTCTGGACGCTGGTGAATCTGGTGGCCCAGGTGGTGTTTGCCATGGGCGTGGCGCTGGTGCTGAACGAGAAGTTAAAGGGCCGGGCGATTTTCAGGACCGTCTCCCTGCTGCCCTGGGCGATCCCGGCGGCGATCAGCGCCCTGACCTTCAGCGCACTCTACGACACGAAAATCGGCGTGTTCAACATGATCCTTTTGCGCCTGGGGATTCTGAAGGAGAGCTACTCCTTCCTGGGCAACATCGCCACGGCCATGCCGGCGGTGATTGTGGCCAACGTGTGGAAGAGCACGCCGTTTCTGATGATCTTCATCCTGGCGGCGCTTCAGGGAGTGTCCTACGACATGTACGAGAGCGCGGCGATCGACGGCGCCGGGAAGGTGAAGCGCTTCCTGTACGTCACGCTGCCCAACATCAAGGAGCCCATGGCGGTGGCCGTGATCTTAAACGCCATCTCGATTTTCAACAATTTCAACGCGATCTGGCTGCTGACCAAGGGCGGGCCCTTAAACAGCACGGAGATCATGTACACCTACGCGTACCGGCAGGCCTTCGTGGACCACAAGTTCGGCTATGCGGCGGCGGTTTCGGTGGTGATTTTCATTGTGATCGCGGTGCTGACGGTCATCTACATCCGCATGATCTCGTCGGACAGGGAACGGTAAAGGGGGATATCTAACATGAAAAAGACCAGAATTGAAAAAGCGTTTCTGTACGCGGCGGCGGCCGTGATCGCGCTGATCGCGTTTCTGCCCTTTGTGTGGGTCCTGCTCACCTCGCTCAAATCCACGGAGCAGATTTACAACACGGCCCAGCTGATTCCCACCTACATCACCTTCGACAATTTTAAGCAGGTGCTGTTCCGCTCCAATTTCGTGCGGTATTTCTGGAACAGCGCGTACATATCGGTGATTGTGACCGGGATTTCCATGGTGTTCGCCGTGATGGCGGCATACGGCTTCTGCCGCTATCGGATCTTCGGATCGGAGCGCCTGAAGTTAGGGATCCTCTTCACCAAAATGTTCCCGGGCGTGTTGCTTTCAGTACCCTATTATGTTATCATGAAAAGAATGAATTTGATCGACACTCACATCGCGCTTATCATCATCAACTGTTCCTTCGCGCTTCCCTTTGCAGTGTGGAATATGTGCACATTCTTTCTGCAGATTCCGTGGGAAATCGAGGAGTCTGCCATGATCGACGGCTGCAACCGGTTCCAATCCTTCGCCAAGGTGATTTTCCCCATGGCAAAGCCGGGCATCTCTGCGACTACCCTCTACTGTTTCCTGCTCTCCTGGGATGAATTTATGTACGCCAACACCTTCATCAACAGCCCGTTTAAGAAGACGGTGCAGGTGGGAATCCGGGATTACATCGGGGAGTTCTCCACGGAGTGGGGGCCGCTCATGGCCTCCGTGATCTTAAGCCTGGTGCCGGTGATCATATTTTTCGTGTTTGTGCAGGACAATCTGGTGGGCGGCCTGTCCGCAGGCGCGGTGAAGGGCTGACGATCACACGCAGTTTTGAGAAGGGGCGCTGTCATGAGAACGAGGGGGAAGGAATTGAGCATCAAATACAGTATGGTAAAGCGCATGATTCTGTATGTCCTGATTCCACTTTTCGCGGCATTGGCGGTGCTCTGCGCAATTCTGCAGCACTTTCTCTCCTCCGGCACCTCGGAGGCCTTCCAGATGATGTTCGACCAGAACCTGCAAAAAATCGACAACTCCATCCTCCAATCCAACTATGCCAGCAGCACCATGGTGTCCTACACGGAAAACAACCGTCTGCTGCGCAGCTATTATGAGGCGGGAAATCCCTATGAGAGGAACAACGCCACCGTCCAGATCGAGAAGATGATCCTAAACAGCGAGATCACGATCCTGGGAAGCTTTCAGGGGGAGATGGTGCTCCTGATGAACGACGGGCGGTTAATCTACTCCTCCAACGCGGTGGACATCCCCGAAAGCCTGGAGAGGTATCCATGGCTGGAGCGCATAAAGAACAGCGGCTTAAAGCCCTACTGGGACAATGAGATCAATGAGCTCTTCGACGGCGACGGGCACCGGGAGTACGTGGCCTTCGGGCGGACGCTCCAGCGGTATCAGGACCAGGCCCAGGGCTACGCCTTTGTGCGGATCCCCAGGGAGGTGTTCAACAATTTCGGCGAGGATCCCAGGTTTTCCCTGGGCACGGTGGCCATGTTCGACCCGGACGGGCAGCTGCTCACCGGGCCGGATGAGCGGTTCTCCGGGGAGGAGTTAGAGGCGGTGTATGACCACTGGAAGCGCACGGGGGAGGGGCGCGGGAGGTACAAGGACCTCTATTACATGGCGTCCAGGCTGGCCTACAGCGGCAACACGGTGATCTACACCGCGGGGTACCACGGCGTCTTCATGAGGAGCGAGCAGATCACCGTCACCATCGCCGTGTTCATGATCCTGATCACAGTGGTGCTGGTGCGGGTGATTCTCTCCATCTCAAAATACATCACGGACCCGATCCTGTTTTTTGCCGGGCGGGTGGCGTTACTTGAGCAGAACCAGCCGGAGCTGATCACTCTTGACAACCCGCACTTTGTGGAGATCCGGGCGCTGCAGGACGGCCTTTTGAGGGCCCAGAAGCGGATCATGTCCCTGATTGAGGAGGTGCGCCGGGAGGCGGTCATGAAGGAGAAGGCGCGCTTTGACGCCCTGGCGGCCCAGATCACGCCCCATTTTCTGTTTAACACCTTGAATGCCATCCGGTGGAAGGCGGCCATGAACCAGGACCAGGAGGTGGCGGACATTCTGTCGGAGCTGGGGGTTTTGCTGGGGGAGATGTACAACAACACGGAGGAGCTGGAGCCGGTTTCAAACGCCATGCGGACGCTGGAGGCCTATGTCCAGATCATGAAGGTCCGCTTTGGGGACAAGACGCAGTTCTTCTTCGTGATACCGGACGAGCTGGGGGAGTACATGATCCCCAGATTCTGCCTGCAGCCGCTGGTGGAGAATTCCTTTATCCACGGGATGGCCCGGGCAGAGAGCGGGGTGATCGCCCTGCGGGGGGAGATCGACGGCGGAGACCTGGTGCTGACCCTCATCGACAACGGCCCAGGAATCCAGGGAAAGCGCATCGCGTTTGAGGAGGCGGACGGGGAGAAAAAGCGCGGAGTGACCGGGATCGGCCTGTCCAACATCCACAGCCGCATCCAGGCGCTGTTTGGGAAGGGCTACGGGCTTACAATTGACACGGAGCTGACCACCGGTTTTAAGGTTTCACTTAGAATACCGGCAATCAAACCGGAGAACGGGTGCGGGAAGGAACCGCACCGGCGGGAGGGGGAGAATGAATGAAGGCATTGATCGTGGAGGACGAATTGCTGGCCAGAGCCGGGCTGCACTCGTTGGTGGAATGGGATAAAATGGGAATCACGTTCCTGGAGGACGCCAGGGACGGGCGGGAGGCGCTGGAGCGGATTGAGCGGCAGCAGCCGGATCTATTGCTCCTGGATTTAAATATCCCGGAGATCAGCGGCCTGGAGCTTCTGGGCATTATAAAAAAGCGGCGGCTGCCCATAAAAACCATCGTCATCAGCTGCTACGACGACTTTGAGACGGTGAAGGAGGCCATGAAGCTGGGCGCCGCGGACTATATAAGAAAGTTCGGCCTGTCGAGGGAGGAACTGACAGCGGTTCTGGCGGGAGTTTTGGAGCGGACAGGGGAGCAGGAGAGCGCGGGGGGAGCGGAAGGCCCGGGGGGCGCGGAAGCGCTGAGGGATTCGGGCGGGATCGACACGGCAGGTGCGATTGGCCCGGCAGATGGGATCAGCCCGGAGGGTGAGATTGGCCCGGCAGGTGTGATCAGCCCGGCAGGCAGAGCGGCGGCAACGCGCGCCGGAGCTGTCAGCGTTATCCCATGCCGCACCGCAATCTCCAAATCCGTCGCCCAGACGAACAGCGAGATCCGCCGGGAGCTTCAGCACATCCCTGCGCAGTACCAGTCCGGCTGCTGTCTCAGCTTTTACATGCAGGGGAAGTACGCGGGGGAGCGGACCGACTTGGAGATTGTGGGGACGATTGTGGGCCAGTACTACCAGAAGCTGGGGCGGAGTATCCTTTCTGTCTGCTATGAGGGGAAGCTGCTGGTTTTGATGGGGGAGCAGGCCGCGAAGGGGGAAGTGGAGGCGCTCCACAGCCAGATCGCCCCCTTTGTGCCGGTCGGCTGCTACATCGGGGTCACGGCCTACCGAAATCCGGACAGGGATCCGCAGTTTTTTGTGCGGATTGCCAACACCATCGAGGCCTACGCCTTCTACGACCCCAAGGTGAGGACCGTCTGTTTTGACCGGCCGCTGGAGATTCAGAAGCACTATCCCTTCGATGTGGCGGCCTGCATGGAGGCGCTGGAGGCGGGGATCGCCAAGATCTCGGAGGAGGAGATCCGGGCCGCCCTGGGCCGGATGTTCGACGAGATCGAGCGGCACCGGTATCTGTCGGTCAACCTTATCAAACGGCTGATGATCGAGGCGCTCAGCCGGTTCTCGGACAAGGCGGGGCAGCTTGGCGGTTCCATCGAGGAGATCGAGGTGCAGGACAGCTACAAGCACTACCAGAAGATCGTGGGGATCAACAACCTGGCCGAGCTGCGGCTCTGGTGGGACGAATTTGCGGCCCGCTTTGCGGCGCAGTTTTTCACCCTGCAGAAGAGCGCGGAGTCCGACATTATCCAGAACACGCTGAGCTACATCGAGGAGAATATCGGGAGGGCCATCCAGCTGTCGGAGGCGGCGAAGCACATCGGCGTGTCGGAGCCCTACCTCAGCTCCTTTTTTAAGAAGCGGATGAATGAAAACTTTATCCCCTATGTAAACCGGCGGAAGGTAAAGCGGGCCAAGGAGCTTCTGGCCGGCGGGCTGATGGTCTACCAGGTGTCGGACATGCTGGGGTACGAGAACAGCACCTACTTCTCGAAGGTGTTTAAGCGGCTGGAGGGGGTGACGCCGGAGGCGTACCGGAAACAGCTGGGCGGGGGGAACGCGGGGGGCGGAGCCGGG
>USJW01000081.1 GCA_900555045.1 uncultured Clostridium sp.
AAACCAGGATTTTTAAATCTGCGGATGGATACAGATTTAAAAATCCTGGTTTTTGTAGTAATTAAGGAGAAAATGGTGGAATAAAGCTGATAGGTTTATAAATCAATGATGCCCATTTGAAGGAATGCAAGTGTGAGGAGCGAGAATATTTTATATCCCTCCCCGGTTAGATACCATTGTTCCTGTCTCTCAAAAATTTCTGAGCTGGACGGGGCGAAATCGTCGATGTTCCAGAGCAGTTGTTCTGATTCGAGAAAATGAATAAACTCTGCCGTCGCTCTGAGCAGCGTTGTTTCTGTAATTTTGTTCAGCTGTATCTCCCGGTTCTGCGCGATATACTGCTTGGCGTCGCGCCCCAGGGGCATGCGAAGTTGGTGGGCGTTCTCGCAGAAACCGGAAATTATATAGCTCTCGATACTCGGATAGCTGAGCAAAAGCTGTCCGGCCACTGTTCCCGCATTATCATATGGATCCGAGAGCGTTCTCACATACTCCCGTATTTGCTGTACATTCGTATTAGACAGCGGATCTCTGTCAAACAGATAGTATACCGCCGACTTTTCCACCGGGAAGTGATACTGTGACCGCAACATATCATAAATGCGGTCCATGTAGTCGCTTTCCCCGGTAATGTCCTTGATATTACTCTCCCTGGTATTTACTACCGCCACCCGGGAATATTCATCCCTGGGGCTGTAAAATGAATCCAGCCGATTCCTCCGCTTTTCAATATATTCATATTGCAGGAGCTCACAAAATATTTTTCGGAGTATGCTGAACTCTGTGCGGCTGCCCTCCACAACAAACAGAACACGGCCGATTCGTTTATCCCGGTTAAGCCTCATCGTCCCTCTCCCCATAATTAGGCAATCCGCCGAAAACTCCGCTCACATACATTTTTTCTACATTCTGCGCTGCCCTAGGCTGCTCAGAGGAGAACCGCCGCACGGTGCTGCCCTCGATTCCGTGAAATTCGACGGAGTATTCCTGGTCCGGGCGCAGAAGTGAATTGCTCAGCAGATTGGTAGAGTGGGAGACAAACAGCAATTGTCCATCTGATGCATTCTTCATGAAAAACCGGACCAGCAACTCCTCCAGATCGTTGTGGAATCCACTGGAAAATTCATCGATCAAGAGCATTCCACCGTTGGCCGCCACGCTGAGAAACGCGGGCAACATGCGCAGAAGATTCTGATTTCCACAGGACTCCTCGGAAAACGGGATCGGCGCCTCAATCCCCTTCCGCTTAAAAAATACATATTTTTCATCCTCGGCTCCGGGAAGTGAAATAATATAGTCTTTCCCGGCACTTGCATGGGCGTACTCCACACTCTGCTCAAAGTTGTATGCTTCGAAGAAATGATTGATTTTTTCACTGCCCGATGCCTTCAGATGTTTGATCAGGCCGATCTCCTCTTTCCCGTATGACTCAATGCGTTTTTCGAAGGCATTGATATAGACTGACTTTGAGAGAAAGTCCATCCATTCCCGCAAAACCTGATCCCCTGAAAATTTGGTGTTAAAGTAGAGGGTTCTCAAAAACAGAGTTTCCCGGTCTACATCCGTATCGTCATAAGAGATTCCGTTTTCATCTGCGATATAGGACTTCGCGGATACTCCCATCCGCTCCATTTTAAGCCTGCTATCCACGTATAATTTTTCAGTGATAAATGTATTTCTGGTGTCCACCTCCAAAAAATAGCGAACCTGACTGCCGGATATCCCAAACCAATAATCGACCGAATAGCTGAATTCGTCGCCAAACATACAGCGAAACATTCCCGAATTGATGCTGCGCTCTGAAAACAGAAAATCCAGCAGCAATTTCACGCTCAAGATGATATTCGATTTTCCCGATGCATTGGCCCCAACAAAAATACAGCCCTTTAATATGCCGGAATCGGAAACATTCTCCGGCAGTATTGTATAATTTGTTTTTCTCAGATCGACCGTAGTCTCGTGCCGAAAGGATTTAAAGTTTTTCAGGATGATTTTTTGTAACATAGCCGCTCCTTACCAATCAAAACATGATCTTGTCACTTAAACTATAACATGCTCATTAATATTATGCAATATTTTTACAGTATCAATCATTTGATTCGTAATTTTTTTACAGTTCTGCGGTCTATTCCATCCTCTGTCCTCACATCCCCTCCAACTCCCGTCTCCTTCTCTCAAACAACCCAATCAGATACTCCCCCACCTTCACGCTGTACGCCAGCGACACCTCCACCAGCTCCATGGGGACTTTGTTTAGGAACCACTGGGCCTCGTAGTTTAGGTTTCCCTCGTAGCCGATGTCGGCCAGGGCTTCCATGGCGGCGGGCCAGTCGGTTTTTCCCTGGAAGGGGAGGACGTGGATGTTGTCCACGCCGGTCTGGTCAGAGACGTGGGTGACTTTGAGACGCTTTCCCAGCACACGCATGGCCTTTTTCTGGTCCTGTCCCATGATGCTGGCGTGCTCCAGGTCCCAGCAGGCGCCCACATTCTCCATGTCCACCGCGTCGATGAGCTCCGCCAGCTCCTCGGCGTTGTCCGCGTAGTAGCGCCGGGGCGCGATGTGTAAGTCCCACATGTTCTCCACCGCGATGCCCACGCCCTTTTCGCCCGCGAACTCGGCCAGGCGGCGGATGAACTCCACATTTTTGCGCTTGGACTCCCGGTACACCGCGTCGGCGCCAAAGTCCGTGGACGGGTGGATCACGAGCCACGGGATCCCCATCCGCCCGGAGGCGATCACGCTGCGCTCAAGGACCATCCGGTCACGGTCGTGGTTCGCCCTGGGGTTTAAAAAGTCGTACACGTTGGCGTGGCCCTGCTCGTAGACAGCCCCCCACTTGTCCGCGGTCTCGATCATCCGCTGCGTGTAGCGCTCCCAGTTATCCCCAAGAAACGGGCTGTCGTAGGTGATCAGGTCGTGGAAGCAGAAATCCAGAACCTTGTACCCCGCCCTGGCGCACAGCTCGATGGCCAGCTCCTGCTCCACCGGCTCCATGTTGATGCGCTCAAACAGCATGTTGGTTGATGTCGATAGCTTCATAATTGTGCTCTCCCCTCTATCCCCGCCGGGACGTGTCGGCGGGTCCGTTCTCCCCCAGGCACACCCTGCGTATAATCTCCGCGACTCCCTCGCCGCCCGCGCGCTCCGCCACGATGTCCGCGCAGGCCTTGGTCTGGGGGATGGCGTTCCCCACAGCGCCGCCAACACCCGCCAGGCGGATCATGGCGTCGTCATTCTCATTGTCGCCGATGGCCAGAATTTCGTCAACCGAAATCCCCAGATATTCGGCCAGGCGGCCAATTCCGTACTCCTTGCCGTACCCTGCGGCCACGATCTCCAGACCGGACTCGCCGTAGTGGGTGATGTGGCACCTGTCCGCCAGCTCCTCCTCCAGGGCTTTTAAGGCCGGGACGCCATGCCCCTCGTCGATGATGTTCATCTTGTCCACCGTCAACCTGTCCCACTCCTCTTCCCCGATGGGCCGAATGGCATGGTAGCTCCCGCGCTCCGCCCGTTTTCTGCGGGTCGCCTCGTTCTCCTCAAAGCAGTACTCCACGCCGCGCACCGCGTATAGGACCGTCATCCCGCGCTCGAGGGCCGCGGTGATCAGCGGGCGCAGCACGCCGGCGCGCAGCGGATGGCTCTCCAGAATCTCCTCCCCCCGGTAGATGAGGGTCCCGTTGCAGGCGCAGACCGGCGGGTCGATCCCCAGCTGCCGCACAAAGGGGGTGATCATGTAGGGCAGCCGCCCGGATGCGAAGGTAAACCCGATTCCCCGGGCCGCAAGCTCCTTCACCGCCTCTGCCACTGCCCGGGGAAATTCCTCCCCATGTCCAATCAGCGTCCCGTCGATATCGCTCACCACAAGTTTGATCGTCTTCATCCCAACTGTCTCCTCTTTCCAAAAAGAGGCGTTTCCCCATTTTGTGGAAAAACGCCTTTTGCTCTGTCAGCGTGTGCCGGTTTAGTCGTTGGCTTGGTGGTACTCGTCTAAGAGCGCGTTGCACTCGTCCACGATCTGGTCCACCGTCTCGTCCACGCTCAGGCTGCCCTCGCAGAACTGAACCATGGCGTTGGTCATCACGTCGTTGATCTCATTGTACACCAGATCCAGGGGCTCCTGCGCCATGGGGGAGGAAGCCTTCATCTGGTCTAACGGAACCTTGAATTCCGGGTTCGCCTCGTAGTACGCCTTCATCTCGTCCATGGTCTCCACGTTCTGGTTCACCGGGATGTAGCCGGACTTGGTGGAGAGAATGAACTGCGCCTCCGGGGAGCTGCAGTACTGGAGCACATCCCATGCCGCCTCAACCTTTGCCTCATCGCCCAGGTTGAACAGGGTCAGGCAGGAGCCGCCCAGAGCCGCGCCGCTGGTGTCGCCGTCGGTCACCTTGGGAATCGGCGCTACCTTCCAGCTGAAGGAGTCGCCCACCAGGTTGTTGATGGTGGCAAGACGGCTGGAGGACATCATGCACATGGCGGTCAGGCCGTTGGCAAACTCCTCGTTTAAGCTGTCCTCCACGTACTTGTAGCCGCCGGTCTTGTTGACCGCGTCCACCTTTGTAAGGATGGTCTTTAAGGTGCCGTCGTCCTTCACGGTGAGCTTTGTCATCTCGCCCGCGCGGCCGCCCTCGTTGTCGCCCACAAAGGATTCTGCGGACTGCTGCACCAGGTAGTTGACCAGGTGGTAGCGCTTGATCTGAGTCTCAAAGCCGTAGCGCTCCACGGTGCCGTCCGCCGCCTTCTTTGTCAGGGCCTCGGTGTATTTTGCCAACTCGTCCCAGGTTGCGGGCGGAGCGTCAAATCCGGCCTCCTTAAGGGCGTCCTCGGTGTAGTAGAGAAGCAGATTGGAGTTTGCGAAGGGGATGGCCATCAGCTTGCCGTCCGCGGTGCAGGAGCGCACCATGGCCGGGTAGAAGTCGTCCGCCTTCACGGTGTTGTCCGCCTTGGCGATCCGGTCGGTCAGATCCACGGTCCAGTCCAGATCCATCATGCTGGGGATGGTGGAGGTCAGGCCCTGGTTGATGTCCGGTGCATTGGCGGTGTCGCCGGTCTGGTAGGCGAGGATCACCTTGTCCGTGCCCTCGTAGCCCTGGAACACCAGATTTACATGGATTCCCTTCTCCTTGCCGCGGCCGCTGTTGTAGTTCTCAATTACCTCATTTAAGGCCTCTCCCGCGGAGCCGTTTAAGCTGTGCCAGAAGGTCACAACCGTCTCCCCCTCGGCGGGAGCGCTGCTCTCCTTCACGGCCTCGCTGCTCTCAGTCGCCGCAGCGGTGCTTGCCGGGGCTTCTGTGGCGGCTGTGGTGGCCGCTCCGTCCTCGGTGGTCTTGATCCCGCCGCAGCCCGCAAGGCCGGCAGCCATGGATGCGGTTAAAAGCATGGTAAGTGCGCGTTTGTTCATGATCATTCATTCCTCCCTGTAAAATATTTACATATTGTTTTTTATATCCCGTGGAAATTGTCTTAGCCCTTCACGGAGCCGCTCATGAGGCCTCCCACGATCTTTCTCTGGAACAGGATAAACACCAGGATCGACGGCACCAGGATGATGGTGGCCGCGGCCATGACGACGCCGTAGTCGCTGGAGGCCTCGGTGTTTAACATGGTGATTGCCACCTGCGCGGTGCGCATCTCATTGACATTGGTGACGATTAACGGCCATAAGTAGGTGTTCCAGGTCCCCACGAAGGAGGAGATGAACACGGTGGCCAGGGCCGGTGTGGTGGTGGGCAGCAGGATCTTGATAAAAAACAGGAAGTTCCCGCAGCCGTCCATCAGCGCCGCCTCCTTTAAGGACTTGGAGTAGCTCATAAAATACTGACGGATCACGAACACGTTCATGGCCGACACGAAGAAGGTCACCATCATGCCCGTGTAGGTGTTGATCAGGTTCATCCCCGCCACGGTGAAGTAGTTCTGCACCACCAGCACGTCCGCCGGGATGATCATGGTGCCGATGGTCAGGTAGAACAGGAGCTTCTTGCCCGGGTACTCGTAAAACGCGAAGGAGTAGGCCGCGCAGCTGGCGGTGATCAGGCGCACCACGCTGGATACGAAGGCCACCACGAAGGAGTTGAACATGAACCGGAAAATATCGGTCTTGGTCACCGCCTTTATGTAGTTGACCAGGTAGATGTAGTTGGGCATGATGTGCAGGTCCTTGGTCAGGATCTCGGACGGCTCCATGAAGGAGACGAGCACGCAGTAGATGATCGGCGAGATCACCACAAGGCCCAAAAGCAGGCAGAAGACCTGGTAGAGCGCGCTCTGGAACGCTTTCTTCTTATTCATAGTGCACCTTCTTTCCCTCAAAGGCCATGCTGGCCACCATCATGACCGCGGAGAGCAGAAAGCAGACCGTGGTGGCGGCGAAGGCCGCGTTGTAGTTGGTGCCGAGGATCGCCTTCTTGTACACGTAGGAGATCATGGTCTCCGTCGCCCCGTTGGGGCCGCCCTTGGTCAGGATCAACGGGAAGCTGGCGGTGGTCATGGCGTAGGCGATGTCCTTCACGCACAGGAACAGTAAGGTGGGCGAGATCATGGGCAAAATGATCTTTGTCTGGAGGGCCAGGCCGCTGACGCCGTCGATGCTGGAGCTCTCGATCACGTCCTCGGAGATCCCCCGAAGCCCGGACAGGATGAAAATAAAGTTGTAACCCACGTTGGCCCAGATCTGGATGATCATGATGCTGACAAGGGCCATCTTCTGGTCGTTCAGCCAGTTGATGTTGATCCCGAACAGCTTGTTGATGATTCCCATGGAGGGGTTGTAGGCCAGCTGGAAGATCATGGCGATGACGGAAGCCGAGGTCGCCATGGACAGGGCGAACATAGCCTCGTACACCACCGAGAAGCGGCGGCGCTTGCGGCAGAGAATCGCCAGCGCGTAGCCGATCACGATGGACACCGGCACGGTGATGAACACGTAGATCAGCGTGTTCCCGATGGACTGGATGAACTTGGGATCCCCGAACACCCGCAGGTAATTGCTAAGCCCGGCGAATCCCTTTATGTTGCGGAACTTGTCCAGCGTGTAAAAGCTCAAAATCTCATTTTTCAGAAACGGGTAGTACACAAACAGTGCAAAAAAGATCAGCGCCGGCAGCAGGTACAGATAGGGCTCCAGCCGCTTGACTATGGTTTTTTTTCGTTTCATATCCTGTCCTCCATCCTTTCCCAGGCCCGGTTAAATGGCTGCGAGCTTGTCGAACAAGTCCTTCATCAGACGGTCGCGGTTGATGCTGTACACGTAGCGGATAAAGTGCCTCCGCTTGTCCGCGCTGTAGTGGTGGTCGTACTCCATGATGGGGCTGGGCTCCAGCCGGTCCAGCATGAAGGAATTGTCCAGAAGCCATGCCACCGCGGTCACGTCCGAGATTGGCCTGCTCCAGCAGGTCTCCCCGCTGACGATCTCCGCCTCGTGGCGGGTCCGGCCGATGATGTAGTCGCAGAACTCGTTCTTTCCGCCCAGCCAGTAGTCAAGCTCCGGCCCTGTGGTGGAGAAGTGGTCCACCACCCCGCGCCCCGGAAGGAGAACCACCGGAACGCCGCTCCCCAGGAGCACCCGGGCTGCGGCCACGTCCTGCTTGGCGTTGAAGGAAAAGTTGTCATGCCAGTCAAAGCCCAGTCCGCCCAGCCACACCACGAAGATCCGCTCCTTTATCTCCGGGTGAAGGAGGATGGCGGAGGCGATGTTGGTGCAGGCGGCGATGCCGATTATGTACAGGGGGTTCTCGCGGGTGTAGCCCATGGCCAGCTTTGCCAGATGGCCCACCGCCTCAGAGTCCACCGGCTGGTCCTCGCCAGCGAGGAACTGCCCGGCTCCCCGGTAGACGCAGTCCAGATACTCCGTGCGCTTCACCAGCCTTAGAACCTTCTGGATCTCCTCGTAGCTGCGCTCCATCCCGTCTAGCGGTCCTTTGGAGTGGTGGTTGTCAAAGGGGGCGGCGTAGATGGCCTTCAAATTTAGCTTGTCGCCGGACTGCAGCAGGTACGCCAGCGCGTACTGGTCGTCCACCTCATTGTAGGTGTCCGTGTCCAGAACCACGTCGATTGGGCCCTGGGGCCGTCTCAGCCGTTCAATGGAATCAGCCATCCCCTGAATGTCGATGTCGTCGGTGTAGGCAAAGCCGAATGGGTTTGGAATCATGTGTGCCTCTCTCCGTTCTTTTTTATATTTCCAATTTTCATAACCTGTAAATTGGTTTTTCAAAACTTTATATTTTATATTTACCACTTTTAAACGGATTCGTCAACACCTTTTGTGCTTTTATCACAAGTTTTTTCGAAAAATCTTTTGTTTTTCCAATTTACTTCCCAATTGTTTCCACATAGACCAGCTTCAGCTCGGCTTTTTCCAACTTTTCCCTGCAATCCGCGTCGAAATCGATGTTGGTCACCAGGTAGTCGAACTGCTCCAGCGATGCCACGGAGAGGACGGCGCTGGAGGGATACTTTTCCGACTCCAGCAGCAGGACGGACTGGGAGGCGCACTCCATGGCCTGCTTCTGAAACAGCATGTCGTTCTCATAGTAGGAGGAGAGCATCAGGTTTTTGCCCAGGGCCGCGCCGCTGAGCAGGCATTTGTCCACGTGGAAATTCTTAAGCTCCCCGGCCGTGAACTGGCCCTGGGTGCACTGCTCGGTCTGATTCACCCAGCCGCCCAGGAAAAACACCCGCTTGCACAGCCGCCCCATCTCGAGCAGCGTGAGAATGTGCAGGGAGTTGGTGACAATCACCAGGGTCTTAAGCAGCTCCGGATCCTCGGCCAGCACCTTCACGAGCTCCACCATGGTCGTGCTGCTCTCCATGATCAGCGAGTCGCCCGGCTCGATGAGCGCGCAGGCGGCCTGAGCCAGAAGGCGCTTCTGCTGCTGCCTGCGGGTCTTCCTGGACTCGAAGGGCGAGATCACCGGCTTGTCGCTCGCCAGGGCCGCGCCGCCGTGGATGCGCACCACAGTGCCCTGCTCCGACAGATAGTTTAGGTCCTTGCGGATGGTCTCCGGCGAGACGGAGAGCTTCTCCGCAAACTCCGCCACGGTGGCGATTGGATTATTCTTTAAGATTTCAACGATTTCCAGATAGCGTTCCTCTGCTTTGTTCATACTTTGCCTCCTATGTATTGTCCACACTTATTTTTGTTTTTCCAACTTTTTGTGTCCATTATACCATAGTTGTTTTGTTTTTCCAATTTGTATTTCCGATGAGCGATGGGATTTTTGCAGGGAATTCCTGGAATGTGAGAAAAATTTGGAGGAAAAAAATACGGCTGCAAATGCGCAGCCGCAGATATAAGTAGGCGGTGACCGCCCGGTTATTTGATTTTTCAGCTCCGGCAAACCGCCTTGAGGGGCGCCCGCCGGTGTGATATGAACATTTCCCGGTCTAAATCACATAGTTGTCCTGCATGGCCCTCTGCCACTGCACCAGATCCTCCAGCGTGTAGCTGTCCACCACATGCTTGATCGCCTCGTCCAGCTCCTTCCAGAGCTTTAAGGTCACGCACTCCTGCTGGCGGGTGCAGGGATTCTCCTCCCCGCCCAGGCAGTCCACCGGAGCCAGACTCCCCTCGGTGACCCGCAGGATCATGCCCACCGTGTAGTCGGCGGCTGGCCGGGACAAGTAATACCCGCCCTGGTTTCCGCGGATGCTCCGGACATATCCGGCCCGGGACAAGGTGGAGATAATCTGCTCTAAGTATTTGCCGGAAATTCCCTGGCGTTTGGCTATATCTTTTATCTTGACAGGCTCACCGTCCGCGTGCAGCGCCAAATCTACCATGGTGCGCAGCGCGTAGCGGCCTTTTGTGGATATCAACATGTTTTTTCACGTCCTTTGATGGTTGATTGTTAATCTGATAGGACTATCATACTATTCCGGTAGGAAATATGTCAATCGGTTTTTTGTGGGTATCTCTCATTTCTCTCTATAAAAAAGTAGAAGCTGCCTTTCCCCCACAGAAAGCAGCTTCTGGTCACGATCAAAACCGTCACACTATTAGTTTATCTGGCATCCCCATACCAAACAAAACATTGTAAGGCACATCGTTGTGCTTCTTACAGAGACACTATAGCATTAGGTCCCCCTTTTGTCAATCATTTTTGTGCATTTTAGTGAAACTCAACGATTTTCAACTTTATTTTTATAATAATTTCGCGGGCATGTCCGCGTTCAGCGAACATTTGTCTTTTCGTATATTTTCCCGCCCGGTGCGCATACTCTTGTTAGACTCATTTTTGATGCGCTTTTAAGGAGGACTTACTTCATGGAATTCTCAAAGAACCTGCGGGACAACATCGACTATCTCCACCAGAAGCTGAACGTGCAGAGCAACTTCGACGTGGTCTACCGCACGCTTCAGATCGGCGGGCGCGAGGCCTGCCTTTATTTTATAGACGGATTCGCAAAGGACGATACACTGTTAAAAATCCTCCAGGTGTTCGGGACCATCAAGCCGGAGAACATGCCGGGGGACGCCCACGCATTCTCCAAGCAGTATCTCCCCTACGGCGAAATCGGCCTGGTAAAGAAGGACAGCGACATGATCGTCCAGCTGCTGTCCGGCGTCTCCTGCCTGTTCATCGACGGGTACGACACCTGCCTGACCATCGACTGCCGCACCTACCCCGCCCGCGGGGTCAGCGAGCCCGAGAAGGACAAGGTGATGCGCGGCTCCCGGGACGGCTTTGTGGAGACCCTGGTCTTCAACACCGCGCTGATCCGCCGGCGGATCCGGGACCCCAAGCTGGTCATGGAGATCATGACCGCGGGCGAGAGCTCCCACACGGACATCGCCATCTGCTACATGCAAAACCGCGTGGACCAGCCGCTGCTCGATCTGATCAAGAAGCGGATTCAGAACCTGAAAGTGGACGCCCTGACCATGAACCAGGAGAGCCTGGCCGAGTGCCTCTACCCCCACAAGTGGTACAACCCGTTCCCCAAATTTAAGTTCTCGGAGCGGCCCGACACGGCGGCGGCCTCGGTGCTGGAGGGAAACATCATCATCCTGGTGGACAACTCCCCCGCCGCCATGATCCTGCCCTCCTCCGTGTTCGACATCATCGAGGAGGCGGACGACTACTATTTTCCGCCCATCACCGGTTCCTACCTGCGCCTCTCCCGGATGCTCATCTCCCTGCTGTCCCTGCTGCTGACGCCCATCTGGCTGCTGTTCATGCAGAACCCGGAGCTGATCCCCTCGTGGCTGGCCTTCATCCGCGTCTCGGACCCCCTAAACGTCCCGCTCATCTGGCAGCTTTTGATCCTGGAGTTCGCCATCGACGGCCTGCGCCTGGCGGCGGTCAACACCCCCAACATGCTGACCACGCCCTTAAGTGTCATCGCCGGTATCGTGCTGGGTGAGTACGCGGTGAAATCCGGCTGGTTCAACAGCGAGACCATGCTCTACATGGCCTTCGTGACCATCGCCAACTACTCCCAGGCCAGCTTTGAGCTGGGCTACGCCATGAAATTCATGCGAATCATCATCCTGATTCTCACCGCCGTCTTCAACATCTGGGGATTCGCGGCGGGCGTGATCTTCTCCGCCTGTGCCATCATCTTCAACAAGACCATCGCCGGGAAGAGCTACATCTACCCGCTGATCCCGTTCAGCTTCAAGGCCCTTAAGAAGCGGTTTTTGAGAGGGCGGTTGCCGCACACGGAAAAGTAAGGGGTGACCGATACCGCTTTCCACGAAAAAACGCCGGCCCAGGCGGCATTTCGCTGCCGCCATGGCCGGCGTTTTTAGGTATTATCCGATGTTTTCGCGTCCTAACGCAGTTTCCCTCGCTCACGCCTCCTTAAATCCCACCGCTTCCAGGAACCGTCCGAAGGCCGCGCGCCCGTTCTCGTCGCACTTGTAGACGCCCGCGTCCTCCAGAACCCGCGCGAACACATTTCCCACTTCCGTCCTCAGAATCTCGTCCACGTTCTCTGCGGTGACCGCGATCCCTTTTTCTGTGTACTTTGGCATGAACTCGTCCACCCAGTCCGCGTGCTTGGCCAGCACCTCGTCGGCCCGGATGTCACGCCCCGCTACTATGCAGGCGGCCAGATCCGCCAGCTCCGTCTTCAGTCGGGACGGCAGCACCGCCAGGCCCATGACCTCGATCAGGCCGATGTTCTCCTTCTTGATGTGGTGCAGCTCCTGGTGCGGGTGGTAGACGCCCAACGGGAACTCCTCTGTGGTGATGTTGTTGCGCAGCACCAGGTCCAGCTCGTAGGTGTCCCCGACCTTGCGGGCAATCGGCGTGATGGTGTTGTGCGGCTCGCCGTCGGTCTCGGCGAAGATGAAGGCCGCCTCGTCGCTGTAGCCCCTCCAGGCCGCGAGCACCCGGTCGCCCAGCTCCACCAGCCGTTCGGAATCCTTGCAGCGCAGGCGCAGCACCGACATTGGCCAGAACACGATTCCCGCCTCCACATCCTCAAAGCCCTCCAGGGTGAAATACCGCTCGATGGGCGCCTTGGCCATCGCGAAGGTGTAGTGGCCGCCCTGGAAATGATCGTGGCTCAAGATCGATCCGCCCACGATCGGCAGATCCGCGTTGGAGCCCAGGAAATAGTGGGGGAACAGCTTGATGAAGTCGAACAGCTTCACAAAGGTGGCGCGCTCGATCTTCATGGGCACGTGCTCCCCGTTGAACACGATGCAGTGCTCGTTGTAGTACACATATGGGGAATACTGGAAGCCCCAATCGCTGTTGTTGACGGTGATCGGGATCACCCGGTGGTTGTTTCGCGCCGGGTGGTTGGTGCGCCCCGCGTAGCCCACGTTCTCCATGCACAGCTGGCATTTGGGGTAGCCGCTCTGCTTGGCCAGCTTTGCGGCGGCGATGGCCTTGGGATCCTTCTCCGGCTTGGAGAGGTTCACAGTGATGTCCAGGTCGCCGTAGCGCGTCTTCGCCGTCCACTTCATATCCTTGCAGATCCGGTAGCGGCGTATGTAATCGGAGTCCTGGCTCAGCTTGTAATAGTAGTCCGTGGCCTCCTCGGGTGAATTCTCATAGTGCTTCCAGAACTCCCTCGCCACCTCCGAGGGTCTGGGCATCAGGCAGTTCATCAGCTTCGTGTCGAACAGGTCCCGGTAGACCACGCTGTCCTCCAGGATTCCCCGGGCGCAGGCGTCGTCAAGCAGCTCCGCAAGAATTTCCTCCAGGCCGCCGTACTCCCGCTCGGTCTCCGGCTCCACATACTCGTCCAGCTTCATCACGTCCAGAATCTGGTTGCGCGCGTAGATCGCATCCTCCCGCGCAATAAGCCCCACCGCCAGTCCATACTCCACCAGTCCTCTGATCGCCTCATAAACCATATCGGTTCCCTCCCGCATTTGATTTCGTTTTTCGCTTTTCATATCCATTATATCCCGCCGACTTTGTGAAAACAATGGCATTTTCTTTAAAATACTATCAAATTTCTACGCCGACCGGATCGCCCGTTTTACTCGTTGCACCACCAGGCCGCCCACCAGGCCGATCACCGCCCCGGCCGCGGTCCCGGCCGCCAAGAGCACCGGCAGATAGGCGAACAGCGCCGCCTGCTCCACCACCGCGGCAGCCACCGCGATCTGGCCGATGTTGTGGGCCGCCCCGCCCGCCACGCTGATCCCGATCATGCCGAACACCCGAAGCCGCTTGAGCGCCGCCATCACAAAAAGGCTTAAGGCCCCGCCCGCCAGGCTGTAGAGAATCATGGACGGGGTCCCGAAGGTGAATCCCATGAGCACGATGCGCACCAGACTGATAAAGGCCGCGCCGGGCACGCCCACCGTGTAGAGCGCCGTGATCACCGCCAGATTCGCTAACCCCAATTTGACGCCGGGCACGCCGAAGGAGATGGGGATCAGGCTCTCCACATAGCTCAGCACAAAGGCCAGCGCGATGAGCAGCCCGTACAGTGCAATCTCCCTCGCAGACAAATTTTTTCTCCTCGCCATAGCGCCTTTCACCTCCTACTATTTGCCATTATAAAATCTTGTGTGAATGTTAACTTTGTGATAAAATAAACTATGTTCTGTACAAATTCAATTCTAAGGAGAATCCGTATGAGCAAACAAACAATGAGTGCATCAAAAAAGAACTATATCGGCCTCGGGATCATGGCAGTCCTGTCGGCAGTGGTCATCGCTGTCTCCGGCCCCCTGTATAGTTCCATGAGCAACCACCCGGACATGCCCCTGGCGGACGGCGTCTACACCTACATGGACGAACAGCCGGACGATAATGGCTTCCGCAGCGTGGTGACGCTCACCGTGAGCAGCGGACGCATCACCGGCTGCACCTGGGACAGCTTAAACGCCGACAACGTGGGCAAGCGCCAGCTCTCCATGGAGGGCCATTACGTTATGACCGAGAACGGCCCCACCTGGAAGGAGCAGGCGGACGCCCTGGCCTCCTACGTGCTGCACCACCAGACAGTGAACGGCCTGGCGAACGCGGACGGCTACGCCATGGACGCCGTGTCCTCCGTCAGCATCAACGTGTATCCCTTCCTCAACGCGTTAAACGGCTGCCTGGAGCAGGCGGCTGTCCAGTAAATCGTGGAAAAGCGCGCTACATCGCGCAGGGATCTCATGCTGATCCTGGCGCTCCTTTTGATCGCGGCCGTCTGGTACGGGTTCACCCGCTATCAGGCCCACAAGGGCCCCTCCGAGGTGGCGCAGGTCACCGTGGACGGCAAGCTGGTGGAAACCCTGGATTTAAGCCATGACACCACGGTCACCATCACCGGAGCCGGGGGCGGCACCAACGTGCTGGTCGTTGAGGACGGCCAGGTGTGGTGCAGCGAGGCCTCCTGCCCGGACAAGCTCTGCGTGAAGCAGGGCAAAAAACATTTGAACACCGACACCATTGTATGCCTGCCCAACAAGATGGTCGTGACCATCACGGGGAAATAAACACTGTAGGGATGTTCTATAACCCGGAGGGTGTTGCAAATTTTATTTTGCAACACCCTCTTTATTTTTATCCAGACTATTTGATTACGGTGGTCTTCTCCCCCACCGCCTGCCAGTTGCTCACCGGATTCTCGCGGCCGTCCAGCCATGTCAGGCGCTCCAGAGAGGCCAGCGGCGTCAAGTCGGTCACGTAGTTCTCGCTGATATCCAGCCGTTCCAGCTGGGAGAGCGCTGCCGCGGGCTGAATCTGGGACAGCTTGTTGTCCGCCAGCGACAGGGATTTAAGGCCCGGATAGTGGGCCAAAAAGCCCAGCTCTGCGTCCAATGACACATCGTCCCAGTTCACCTGGCTGATTCCGCCGTAGCGGGCCACCTGCACGTTCTTGTACAGCTTCATCCCGTCCATAGACAGCTCCTTTAGGGTGGGGTTGTCCTTCAACCGGCTGAAATTGATCTCCGCGCTGCTGCCGTTTAAATTCAGGACCTCAAGCCCCTCCTTGTTGAACAGCGGCGAGATATCCGTGTAGAAGGTGGTCCCGGACAGATCCAGTTCCGTCAGGGCGGGAAGCTTTGCCAAAAACGACATGTCGTTTAGGTACTCCCAGCTCTTCGTCCCCTTCAGGCGCTTTAACTGCGTCAGCCCTAAGAATGCGCCCGGATCGTCGACGCCGTAGCCCGCGATGGTCAGCTCCTCGATCCCCGGCATGGACCTAAGGAAGCGGCAGCTGTCAAACCCGGACACCTGCAAATATTTCACCCCGGCCATCCCCGACAGATCCGGGTCCGGCTGTGTGGTGTACTTCTCTAGCGTCAGGCGCTCAAGGCCGGTGAGGCCGGTGATCGCGCCATAATCCGGGAGTTCGTAGTTGTCCACCAGGCTCAGCTCCCGCAGATTCCCGCAGGAGGCCAGCGCGTCTATGCTTATGCAGCTGCCGTCGTCCAGGGAAAAGCTCCTCAGCCCGGGCATACTGCTCACAAAGCTGATGTCCTTCACGCCGTCCACGTCCAGGCGCAGCTCCTCCAAACCGGTCAGCACAAAGAGCACGGAGAAGTCCGTCAGGCTGGGACAGTACTCTAAGGACAGCGATTTTAAGTTTTTAAGGGAGGCCAACTCCTTGATGTCCGTCAGGTCGTCGCTCCCGTCCAGCTCCAGGCTCTCGAGGCCCGAGAACACGCCGATGCCCTCCAGGGACGGCTGGTTGCAGTGGTAAATCAGCTTTTTAAGCTTTTCGGGCGCATCCACCAACTGCGCCGCCTCCTCCGGGGTCACATACTGCACGCCCAGGGTCTCTAAATTGCCCAGCCCGCTTAAGTCGCCGGGCTCAAGCCCGCTGCCCGTCACCAGGGTCGTCAGGCCTTTAAATTTCTGCATGCAGGAAAAATCGTTAAACAGCTCCCTGCCGGAGGTCACGCCCGCCGGGAAGTCCTCCTCGTAGGTGTGGAGGATCATCTCCCCGTCCGGCCCCAGATCCCCGTCCAGGCCGTACTCCACCCGGAAATATCTCCTGTCCTTCTCCATCTCCCACACGCCCTGATTCAGCACCAGGTAGCGCAGCTTCTCAAACTCCCGGTCGTCCACCTGGTCCGGCAGCCGCCCGTAGATGGCGTACACCACGCTCTGCATCCCTTTGGACCACTTGATGGGCGCTTCGGGCGCCTCGGCGGTTGTCTCTGCCCTCTGGGTCTCCTGCCGCACAGCCAGCGTCTTGCCGGAAGCCTCCTTGCTGCCGGATCTCCCGCCCTTAGCGATAAACAGGACTCCGAAGATCAGAACCATGCAGGCAGCGAAGGAGGCGAATATAACGGCGGTCTGTCTCCTGTTCCTTGCCTGCTGCATTTTATTCAGATTATATGCGGTCTGCAGGCCGCCCTGAGGCCTTAGATCCGGGACGCGCCCCGCGCCGAAATTTCCCAGGCGGTATTCGTCCCCCTCCTCCTTCTCCACCATGTAGCGGGTCTGACAGTACTCACACACCGCCTCACCCGGGTGCTCCGGGTCCAGCTTCACCGTGCCGTTGCAGGCCGGGCAGCGCAATTCCACCAATTTCATCTCATTACCCCTCCACTCGCTTCGTATGTACCGTTCTTCTCTGCCCTACCGCTTCATCCCACGGATCATGGCCTTGTCCTGCGCGCCCGGCCGCAGAGACTCACAGATCTTCTGAAGCGCCTTGTTGTAGGTCCAGTCGTCCAGCCGGTTCTCCCTCAGGTAGGGCAAAACCCGCTCGGGCATGTGCACGTAAAAGATGGAAATCGCCCAGGCGACCGCCATCCGCGCGTAGTAGGCCTCGCAGCGCACCTCGTCAAACGCCGCCAGGGCCCGGTCTATGTAAGCCTCATCCACAAAGTGGGACAGGAGCATCACCGCCCCGAACCGGCACTCATACTCCCTGTCCGACATCAGGTACGGGAGCAAAAACTCCCACATCCGCTCCGGGTACGCCTGGGCGATCTTTAGGGTTCCGCAGACACTGTCGCAGACCGCCCAGTTGTCGATGGCCGGGACGAACGCGCGGATCTGCCGCTCGGCCTCCTCCCACTCCTTAGCGCCGTAGCCCACGGCCATGCCCCAGAGCTGGCGCTCCTCGTGGCAGGTCTCCCCGCGCTCCCACGCCTCCTGCACCTGGGCGGCGTAGCTGCGCCAGTCTCCCTTGGCGATCTCCTTCGCCAGCTTGCGAAGCGCCGGTATCCGCACGCCCAGCACATCCTCGACGCCCGGCAAAAGCTTCTTATTAAAGTCCCTGTACTTCTCCTCCGCCATCTCCTCCAGACAGCGGCGAATTTCCGTGCGATCCGTTTCCATCGGTCCCTCCCCGTGTTATCCCATGTGTTTACGTGAGTAGGAACTCGCTGAGCACGTAGTTGCTCACGTCCATCCCCCACTCGGTCAGGGACAGCCATACGCCGTCCCGCTTCAAAAGTCCGTTCTCCACCAGGCGCCCGATCACCGGTCCGTAGACGGAGTCCAGCTTCACACCGAAGGTGGACACAAAGTCGATCTCCGAGATCCCGCGGATCAGCCTGAGCCCCAAAAACATGAACTCCTCCATCCGCGCCTCCCGGCTCAGCCGCGTAAACTGCGGGCGCAGGCGCTCCTCCCAGCCCTCCGTCTTAAAATCCACCTTCAGGTAGGTCTCTAAGTCCCGCTCGTTGCAGAAGCGGCAGCCGCCGAGGAACGAGGAGGCCCCCAGGCCAAGGCCCAGGTACTCCACCTCCGTCCAGTAGCCGATGTTGTGGCGGCACTCAAAGCCCGGGCGGGCGTAGTTGGAAATCTCATAGCGGGCGTAGCCCTGCTCCGCCAAAAAGGTCCTGGTCAGGTGGTAAATCCGGTTCTCTGTGTCCTCGTCCGGCAGCGGCGGGTAATCCCTGCGCCGAAGCCCGAACCGGTCCGGGTCCGCCTCGCACCCGGCGCCAACCGCCGGCGTGCCGGTGCGGCCCAGCTTGCCGCCCTCCTCGGCGTAGCGGTCCCAGAAGGGGGTCCCCTCCTCGATGATCAGGCTGTAGGCGGAGATGTGCTCCGGCTTGAGCATGGTGACCTTCTTCAAGGTATTTTTCCAGGAATCCAGGGTCTGCCCCGGGATCCCGCTCATCAGATCCACATTGATGTTGTTAAACCCCGCCATTCTGGCGCACTGAAAGCTCTTTAAAAACTCCTCGAAGGAGTGGATCCGCCCCAGGTTCTCAAGCTCCCTGTTGTCCGCGGACTGCAGGCCGATGCTGACCCGGTTGATCCCGGCCGCCCGGTAGATGTGTAGCTTGTTCTGCAGCAGCGTGCCCGGGTTCACCTCGATGGTGATCTCCGCGTCGTCCGCCACGTCGAAGGAGCGGCGCACTGCTTTTAAAATGTCCCGGATCAGGCCGGGTTCTATGACAGAAGGGGTGCCCCCTCCGATGAATACAGTCACAACCTGGTATCCATGGCAGGCGGCACCTTCCGCTTCAATTTCATTGATCAGCTGCTCCACATACTGCTCGTGCACGACGCCCAGCGCCCGGAACGACAGGAAGTCGCAGTACAGGCACTTTCTTGCGCAGAAGGGAATGTGGATATACAGCTCCAACGCTTTTTTCTGTTCACTTATCATAAATGTCTCTTCATCTCACTCATCGCGTGTCATCACTCGTCGTCCAGTTTTAAGACGCTCATAAACGCCTTCTGCGGAATCTCCACATTGCCGATCTGGCGCATGCGCTTCTTTCCTTCCTTCTGCTTTTCAAGCAGCTTGCGCTTTCTGGAAATATCGCCGCCGTAGCACTTTGCCAGCACGTCCTTGCGGACCGCCTTCACCGTCTCCCTGGCGATAATCTTGCCGCCGATCGCCGCCTGGATCGGGATCTCGAACAGATGTCTGGGGATCTCATCCTTCAGCTTCTCGCACATTCTGCGGCCCCGGTCGTAGGCGGATTCCGCGTGGACGATAAAGCTTAACGCGTCCACCTCCTCCTTGTTCACCAGGATGTCCAGCTTCACAAGCTCCGAGCGCTCGTAGCCCTTGAGCTCGTAGTCGAAGGACGCATAGCCCCTGGAGCGGGATTTTAAGGCGTCGAAAAAGTCGTAGATGATCTCGTTCAGCGGGAGCTCGTACTTTAACAGGGCGCGGGTTGTCTCAATGTACTCCATGCCCAGATAGATGCCGCGGCGCTCCTGGCACAGGGTCATGATGGACCCCACAAACTCGGTGGTCACCATGATCTCGGCGCTGACGATGGGCTCCTCCATGTAGTCGATCTCCGTGGGATCCGGCAGGTTGGAGGGGTTGGTTAATTCCATCATCTCCCCGTTGCTCTTGTGCACGCGGTACACAACGCCGGGGGCGGTGGTCACCAGGTCCAGGTTGTACTCGCGCTCCAGGCGCTCCTGGATGATCTCCAGGTGCAGAAGGCCCAGGAATCCGCAGCGGAATCCGAAGCCCAGCGCGATGGAGGTCTCCGGCTCGTAGAAGAGGGAGGCGTCGTTTAACTGAAGCTTTTCAAGGGCATCCCGCAAATCGTTGTACTTGGCGCCGTCCGCCGGGTACAGGCCGCAGTACACCATGGGGGTTACCTTCTTGTAGCCGGGCAGCGGGGACGCACAGGGGTTGTCCCGGTTCGTCACCGTGTCGCCCACCCGGGTGTCGCGCACGTTCTTGATGCTGGCGGTGATGTAGCCCACCATTCCGGCGGACAGCTCCTCGCAGGGGATGAACTGGCCGGCTCCGAAGTAGCCCACCTCCACCACGTCCTCCTCCGCGCCGGTGGCCATCATGTGGATGGGGGTGCCGCGGCGCACCGTGCCCTGCATGATCCGGCAGAAAATGATGACGCCCTTGTATGAGTCGTAGATGGAGTCGAAAATCAGGGCCTGGAGCGGGGCCTCCGGGTCGCCGTGGGGGGCCGGGATTTTTTCCACGATGGCCTCCAATACCGCGTCCACGTTCTCGCCGGTCTTGGCGGAGATGCGGGGCGCGTCGCTGGCGTCCAGGCCGATCACGTCCTCGATCTCAGCGGCCACATGGTCCGGCTGGGCGCTGGGGAGGTCCACCTTGTTGATCACCGGGAACACGTCCAGGTCATGGTCCAGGGCCAGGTAGACGTTGGCCAGGGTCTGGGCCTCGATTCCCTGGGAGGCGTCCACCACCAGGATGGCGCCGTCGCAGGCCGCCAGGCTTCTGGACACCTCGTAGTTAAAGTCAACGTGTCCCGGAGTGTCGATCAGGTTGAAAATGTACTCGCAGCCGTCCTTAGCCTTGTAAACGGTGCGGACGGCCTGAGATTTGATGGTGATGCCGCGCTCCCGCTCCAGGTCCATATTGTCGAGAATCTGTTCCTGCATCTCCCGGCTGGTCAAAAGGCCGGTTTTCTCAATAATCCGGTCCGCCAGGGTGGATTTGCCGTGGTCGATATGGGCGATGATACAGAAGTTGCGGATCTTGCTTTGGTCCATTGATGCCATGTATTTATTTCCTCCAATAACGTATAAGGTCTAGTTTGTCAATTTATTATGATATCATTTTTTCAGGTTCCTTGCAAGAGCGTATCGCTGTGGTTTCTGCATGTGTGAATTCCTGCATGTCTATTTCTGCGTCACCGGATCGAGCACCGTATCCACCACCTCTGCCAACAGCTCCATGGCATTCCACACCTCCTCTTTCGTGTTGGTCTGGGCTCCGGCCTCGATCAGAGAAGATCTGCCACGCAGGTGCAGGTTGTAGCGCAGCCCCTTCAGGTAAATTTTTCTGGCAAATCCCGGATATCGTCCACAGGCCAGCTGCATCTGAAAACAAAAGGCAAGGTTTTCCTGCAGATGCGGATTGGGCAGATAAGCGATCTCGCCCTCCGGCGTGCGGCTCATACCTTGAAAAAACATGATCTGGGCCGTAGGCTTTCCATTGATATTTTCCGTCAGCCGCACCGAATCTGCCACACCGTCCCGGTGCAGATCCAGCACAACCTCGATTGTCGGATGTGTCTGTAAAATCCCCTGCACGCCTTCCAGAGCATAAGCATAGGCACGGCTGCGTTCCAGCTTTCCTTCTTTCCGGTCATAGGCTGTAGTGTCATGGATCACATTCCAGCCACGCTGACGCAGCAGCTCTGTCAGATAGGTTCCGGCTCCCACTACATCCGCGTCCGTATTCTGCGGTCCATAATCCGCATAGGTTTCGCTGGCATGGGTATGGTATATCAGGATCTGAGGCTCATCCGGATTTTTCGTCAGTCCTACATCGGTTTCCAGAAGCCTCTCCGCCTTCATGAGGCTGCGTTCTGCCGTGGTGGAAGCATGCACGCTGAAATACTGCTTCATGAGATAGTCATAGTCCTGAAGGCGGGCCAGGGATGCTGCAGAAAGCATGTTTTCGGTAGCGGCCTGCACCGCTTCTGTTCCATCCGAAGCGGTATTTTCCTTTTCTTCTGTTTTCTCCGCATAGGAAAACAGGTATCCGTACCTCTCGTACGCATACCTGTATGT
>USJW01000082.1 GCA_900555045.1 uncultured Clostridium sp.
ATTCCAAAAAACGACAGAATTTGACATAAAAATTAAAGAATTATCTGAATAGAAAGGAGCCTGGGTGTTATTTTGGGATCACAGTCTCGGAGACCGAGGCGTCCAGGAGCAGCTCATAGTTTTTTCCCTCCATGCTGCTTAAAATCAGCTGGTAGCTGCCCTTGGGGAGGGAGAGACGGGCCGAGTTGTGGTCCGTCCAGCGGAAATCGCCCCAGGAGCTGTCCGTCATCGCGTGGTGGATGATCTCGGTGGGGGAAATTTTCTCGCCTCTTAAGGTGACGTCAAAGGAGCCCACCTTGATGCGCCCGCCGTCCCGGTTGCGGACGTCCGCCGCCACGAACACCAGCACATCGGTATCCTTCTCCAGCTGGAAGTCCAGAAGGACGGTGGAGTCGGAAATCTCGGTGAAGCGGCTGTTTGAGGTACAGTGAAGCCGGGAAGTGGCCGCGGGGGAGGGGGATTTTGTGGACGGGGCGGGGGCGGACGCGGAGGCCACCGAACCGGCACCTGCGGGGGCCATTCGGCCGTAGTAGCGAACCCCAACCTGGTCTAAGCCGCTGTAGGCCAAGTCAAACCGGCACACGGCGTCCGCGCCGTCGAAGCGCAGGCAGCTGAGGCCGGAGGGGAGGGTGACGTAGGTGTCGATGGACGTGGGCGTCTTTCCTCCTCCGCGGGTATCCACCACCGCCGAGGTCGTCCCGTCCGGGGCCACCAGGAGAAGCGTCGCGTCGCCGCGCTTTGCGGTCAGGCTGCCGGACACGTGCAGCGGTATGTCCATGTCCGTGTCCACGTACAGGGAGACTGCGTTTTCGTCGCCCTTCAGGTGGACGGTCCCATTTTCAGTGTATTTGCCGCCCGCGTCGGCCGCGGTGAAGTTGCTGTAGAAGCTGACCGTGGGGCCAGCGAGCCTTTGGACACAGCCGCCGGACATGGCGGCCATCGCCATGAGCAGCAGCGCAGTCAAACATTTTTTCATAGGTTACTGTTCCTCCTTACAGACATGGGCCGGTCCATGGGAGATCGGCCTATGTTACTACATTAGTGAGGAATTTTTAAGCGTTTGTGAACCAAAATCAAAGATAATCTAAAGATCGGGGACTTTTTTTCTAAACCGCTGTCATGAGTCCGGCCCTTGTAAACACCTGCCGGGCCATGGTATGATGGGGATGAAACCTGCAAATGAGGGAGAGGACTTTGCCATGAAATTGATTCATCTTTCGGACCTCCACATCGGAAAGCGCGTGAACGAGTTTTCCATGCTGGAGGACCAGGCGTATATATTAAAGGAAATAACGGAACAGATACAGAGGGAACAGCCGGACGGGGTGATCATCGCCGGGGACGTGTACGACAAGCCGGTGCCGCCCGCGGAGGCGGTGCGTCTGTTCGACCGGTTTCTGACGGAGGTGGCGGACATGGGGACACCGGTGTTTCTCATCAGCGGGAACCATGACAGCCCCGAGCGGCTGGCCTTCGGCGGGCGCCTGTTCAGCAGCCGGCAGGTTTACGTGTCACCGGTCTACGACGGGACGGTGAAGCCGGTGGAGCTCGTGGACGGGCATGGGAGCGTGTTCGTGTACATGCTGCCCTTTTTGAAGCCCGCGTCCGTGAGGCGCTGTTTCCCGGATGCGCAGATCGACAGCTACGACAGCGCGGTGCGGTTTGCCCTGGACCAGATCCGGCGGCCGGAAAACGGCTTTGACCCCACTGCCCGGAACGTGCTGGTGGCCCACCAGTTCGTGGCGGGGGCTGCCTGCTGCGAGTCCGAGGAGCTGTCCGTGGGGGGCCTGGACCAGGTGGCCATCGATGCCTTCGACGGCTTTGACTATGTGGCCCTGGGCCATATTCACGGTCCCCAGAGGATGGGGCGGGAGACGCTGCGCTACTGCGGGACGCCGTTAAAGTACTCGTTCTCCGAGGCGGGGCACAAGAAATCGATGACCATTGTGGAGCTCGGCCCAAAGGGGGAGATAAAGGTGCGCACCACGCCCCTGACGCCGCTGCGGGATCTGCGGGAGATCCGGGGGAGCTATGACGAGGTGACCAGCCGGGCGTTCTACCAGGGCACGGCGGTGGACGACTACTTGCACATCACGCTGACGGACGAGGAGGACATTCTGGACGCCATCGGCCGTCTGCGCGCCATCTATCCCAACGTGATGCGGCTGGACTATGACAACCGCAGGACGCGCTCGGGGCAGCGGGTGGAGGCGCAGGAGCAGCAGAAGAAATCTCCGGGGGAGCTGTTTGCCCAGCTGTATGAGCTGCAGAACAACCAGCCCATGAGCCGGGAGCAGAGCGAGCTTGCGGCGCGCATGATCGAGGAACTTTGGGAGGAGGAGCTATGAGACCGGCAAGACTGACGATATCCGCCTTCGGGCCCTACGCAGGGGAGGTTACCCTGGATTTGGAGAAGCTGGGGGAGCGGGGGATTTATCTGATCACCGGGGACACCGGGGCGGGAAAGACGACGATCTTTGACGCCATCACCTTCGCGCTCTACGGCAGCGCCAGCGGGGAGAACCGGAAGCCGCGGATGCTGCGGAGCAAGTACGCGGCAGTGGACGCCAAGACCTTCGTCGAGATGGAATTTTTTTACAGAGGCGAGCGCTACCGGCTGCGGCGAAATCCGGAGTATGTCCGGGCCAAGCAGCGCGGGGAGGGGGAGACCAAGGAGCGGCCGGACGCCCAGCTCACACTGCCGGACGGGGATGTGATCACCGGGGACCGGACGGTGACGGCCAAGGTGGAGGAGCTTGTGGGGCTGGACCGGGAGCAGTTCTCCCAGATCGCCATGATCGCCCAGGGCAGCTTTTCGCGCCTGCTCTCCGGGCGCACGGAGGACCGGGGCGCCATATTCCGGGAGATTTTCCGGACGCGCCCGTACCAGAAGTTCCAGGAGCGGTTGAAGGAGAAGGCGAGGGCGCTGTACGGCGCCTACGCGGACAGCAAAAAGAGCATCGAGCAGTATGCGGGCGGCGTCCTGACCGTAGAGGATTGCGCGGAGGTGTGGAAGGCCGCGGCGAAGGACGGGGACCTGGAGGAGATGCTGCGCCTTCTGGAGGAGATGACCGGGGAGGACGAGGCGCGGGTCGCAGGGCTTGAGGAGGCCATGCGGGAGGCCAGGGCGCGGACCGGGCAGCTGGGCCAGAGGTTGGGCGCTGCCAGGAGCGCTGAGAAGGCCGGGGAGGAGCTTATTCGGACGGAGCGGGAGCTGGCGGTGAACCGGCCGCTGTTCGAGGAGGCCCTCGGCAGCTCTGAGCGGGAGCGGTCCAGGGGGGAGGAGCGCACGGCCCTCATCGGCGCGATCTCCCAGGCAAAGGAAAATCTGCAGGTGTACGCCCAGTATGAGCGCCTGGCGGAGTCCGGCAGGGCCTGCGGGGCGGAGGCAGAGCGCCAGGCACAGCTGGAGGAGCAGGCGAAGGCGGAGGCTGCGGCGCTTGACGATGAGCAAAAGCGGATCCAGGAGGCCTTGGAAGGGCTCTCGGAGGCCGGGGAGGAGCTGGTGGCCGCCCAGGGAGCGCTGGAGCGGCTTTTGCAGAACCGGAAACGGATCGCGGGGCACCTGCGGGAGCTGGCCGCGTACCGGGACGAGGAGGAGCGCTTAAAGAAGGCTCAGGAGGAATACCGGAGGGCCGATGAGGTGCGAAGAGCCGGGGAGGCGCAGTACCAGGAATTGTACCAGCTGTTTTTGGACAACCAGGCCGGGATTCTGGCGGCAGGTCTGAGGCCTGGGGAGCCATGCCCGGTGTGCGGATCTACGGTTCACCCGGCCCCCGTTCTCCCGCCGGAAAACGGACGGACGGTGACCAAGGAGCAGGTGGACCGGGCGGCCGTGGCGGCCAGAAAGGCGGCGGATCAGGCGGCCGCGCTCAGCCTGCATGCAGGCGGCGTGAAGGGCGGCTTGGACCAGCGGTTTGAGCGGATCAGAGAGCAGGCGGACGCCGAGATCGGGAGCTGGAAGGAGGCGTGGCAGGAGCGGATCCGCGGGGCGCTTGCCGCCGGAAGGCAGGAGCTTTTGGAGGAGTGGGGCCAGGTGCTGGCCCAGGTGGAGCGGACCATGGAGCAGCAGGCGGACCGCCAGCAGCAGAGGATACGGGAGCTCGGGGAGCGCGCCGACCGGAAGAAAAAAATGGAAGTGCGTGGCCGGGAGGTGGCCGGGGCGTTAGAGAAAAGCCGGGAGAGAGCCCAGGCGGCCGGGGCCCTGAGGCTTCAGGCCCTGGCGAGAGGCCAGGAGTTAAAGCGTCAGCTGCAGGAGCTGCGGGCGCGGCTGCCCCACGTGGACCGGGCGGACGCCGAGCGGGAGCTGCGGGAGATGGAAGCGCGGCTGGCGGAGATGGATAAGGCCCTCCGGGAGGCGGAGGCGCGCTGCGACAGGTTCCGGGCGCTGGTGTCCGGGGCGGAGGCGCGGGCGGATTCACTGAGACGGCAATTGGAGGAATTCTGGCAGGGGGCCAGGGAGTGGGAGGAGGACGAAGCGGCAGGAGACGGCGAGGGGCTGGAAGCGGACCCCGCCCAGCAGGCCACCCGCCTGGAAACCGCCCTCCGGGAGGCTGAGAGCCGGCTGGAGCGCTTGGAGGCGGAGAAAAACCAGATTCACCACCGGCTGCAGACCAACCGCAAGGCCAAAGACAACATGGAGCGGCAGCGGGAGGCCATGGAGGCGGCCAGGGCGCAGTGGACCTGGGTGAAGGCCATGGCGGACACCGCGGCGGGCGAGGTCAACGGCAAGGACAAGATCACCTTTGAGACGTACGTGCAGATGGCGTATTTTGAGCGGATTATCGCCAGGGCAAATGCGCGGTTCATGGTCATGAGCGGTGGGCAGTACGAGCTGAAGCGGTGCGTGGAGGAGGACGGCCGGGGAAAGAATGGGCTGGGGCTCAGTGTGGTGGACCACTACAACGGCACCGAGCGGAGCGCGAAAACCCTGTCGGGCGGCGAGTCCTTCCAGGCCTCCTTGTCCCTGGCTCTGGGGCTCTCCGACGAGATCCAGTCCCAGGCGGGCGGAATCCAGTTGGACACGATGTTTGTGGACGAGGGCTTCGGCTCCCTGGACGGGGAGGCGCTAAACCTGGCGGTGAAGGCACTGGCCGGGCTGGCCCGCGGGAACCGGCTGGTGGGAATTATCTCCCATGTGCCGGAGCTGGGGGAGCGCATCGACCGGAAGATTGTGGTCACCAAGGAAAAATCCGGTGGCAGCCGGGCGGAAATTGTTATATGATAGAGGGAACAGAAAAGACCGCGTAAACAGGATTGGAGGGGAGGAATGAGACATGGTGGAACAGTTTAACATCAGTGAATTTTTGAGCACATTGTCCTCGAAGCAGCCGGTTCCCGGCGGCGGCGGGGCGTCCGCTCTGGCCGGGGCGCTGGGAAACGCGCTGGGTCAGATGGTGGCGAACCTGACCATCGGCAAGAAGCGCTACGCCGATGTGGAGGAGGAGATTAAGGGGCTGCTCTCGCGCATGGAATCTTTGCAGCGCGATTTTGTGGTCCTGGCGGACCGGGACGAGGAGGTGTTCGCCCCCCTGGCGGCGGCCTACGGGCTTCCGACCGGGACGGAGGAGGAGAAGGCACACAAGGCCAAGGTGATGGAGGAGCGTCTTCTTGATGCCACCTATGTGCCGCTTGAGATCATGGAGAAGGCGGTGGAGATGATGGGAATCCTGGACGTGCTGGCAGTGAAGGGAAGCCGCATGGCGGTCAGCGACGTGGGTGTGGGCGTGCAGTTTATACGCACGGCGCTGCTGGGCGCGGTGATGAACGTCTACATCAACACCAAATCCATGAAGGACCGGGAGAAGGCGGAGGCTTTAAACCGGGAGGCCGAGGAGCTGGTACAGACCGGAACCGCTAAGGCGGACCGGATTTACGGCGTGGTCTTGGACGGCCTGAGAAATTGAGACGCCGTGCCGCCGCAGCCGGAAGGGGCGCGGCAGGGCGGATACTGAGTGAGGAGGAATAGCCGATGCAGGTTTTAAAGGGCGCAGAGGTTTCTGCGAAAATAAAGGAGGAGGTCCGGGCGCTGCTTGAGGGCGCAAAGGGACCGGCCCCCAAGCTGGCGATCGTGCGCGTCGGGGAGCGGCCGGACGATCTGTCCTACGAGCGCGGGGCTGTGAAAAGGATGGAGAGCTTCGGGCTGCGGGTGCAGTCCTACGCGTTTCCGGAGGATATAAGCGACGCCGCATTTAAGGAGCAGTTCTTGGCAGTGAACGATGACCCGGATGTGGCGGGAATCCTGCTTTTAAGACCGCTGCCAAAGCAGATTGCAGAGCGGGACATCGAGCGGATGATCGACCCGGCCAAGGATTTGGACGGGATTTCCCCGGAGAATATCGCCAAGGTCTTCGCGGGCGACGAGAGCGGTTTTGCGCCGTGCACCGCGGAGGCGGTGATGGAGGTACTGAAAGCGAACGGGATCTCCCCCCAGGGAAAGCGCGTGACCATCGTGGGCCGCAGCATGGTGGTGGGGCGTCCCCTGTCCATGCTGATGTTAAAGGCCAACGCCACGGTGACCATCTGCCACACGAAGACTGTCAATTTAAAGGAAACCTGCCGCAGCGCGGAAATCCTGGTGGCGGCCGCCGGGAAGGCGAAGATGCTTAACGCCGGGTATGTGGGGCAGGATGCCGTTGTGATCGACGTGGGCATCAATGTGGATGAGAACGGAAAGCTGTGCGGGGATGTGGATTTTGCCAGCCTCGAGGGAACCGCCCTCGCCGCGACGCCGGTTCCCGGCGGCGTGGGGGCTGTGACGACGGCGGTGCTGGCGAAGCATCTGGCGCGGGCGGCGGTGGCGGCGGGAAAGTAGTGCGGCGCGGCCTTAGTGCGCGGCAGCCTGAACCGGAAAGTTAGTGAATACAGGCCAAGCTGTACAATGGAAATTCTGCATGCAGCATTCGAAAACCCGGAAATTTATGCTTTAAAATGGCATAAAAAAGCATAAATGCTGAAAGATTATTTAAAAAAGTTAATATTTTCCCCGTTTTTCCTCTTGATAAACCACGAAAATGCTATATAATAAAAAGGCAATCACTTATAGTTATGCATTTTCGTGCATAAAGAAAAAGAGGAGAGATCATTATGAAAAAGAACGTATTGGCATTGACGATGGCAGCGCTGATGGCAGCTTCTTTGACCGCATGCGGCGGATCCGCGAAGGAGACCACTGCGGCGGCGACTACAGCAGCGGAGAGCAAGGCAGAGGACACGACAGCGGCAGACACCAAGGCGGAGGAGACCAGCGCCGAGGCTGAGACCAAGGCGGAGGCGACCGGCGGCAAGCTGATCATGGTGACCAACGCGGAGTTCCCGCCCTACGAGTTCCATGAGGGCGGCGATATCGTTGGAATCGACGCCGACATCGCGAGAGCGATCGCGGATGAGTTGGGCATGGAGCTGGAGATCGAGGACATCGCGTTCGATTCCATCATCCCGGAGCTGACCTCCGGCAAGGCGGATTTCGCAATGGCCGGTATGACCGTGAGCGAGGCGCGCAAGCAGTCCGTTGATTTTTCCAACACATATGCGAAGGCTTCCCAGAAGGTCATCGTAAAGAGCGACAGCGACATCGCAACCCCCGACGATTTGAAGGGCAAGGTTGTGGGCGTGCAGCTGGGAACCACCGGCGACCTCTATGTGTCTGATCTGGAGGCGGACGGAACCACTGTTGAGCGCTACAACAAGGGCTTCGAGGCCGTTCAGGCGCTGGGCCAGGGCAAGATCGACGCGGTTGTAATCGACGGGGAGCCGGCGAAGGTGTTCGTGGAGCAGACCGAGGGCTTAAAGATTCTGGATGAGTCCTTCACCGACGAGGAGTACGCGGTAGCTGTAAAGAAGGGCAACACCGAGCTGTTAGACAAGATCAACGGCGCTCTTAAGAAACTGGATGAGTCCGGAAAGCTGGCTGAGATCGTAGCGAAGTACATCAAGGCTGAGTAAGCTTAGATATCCGGCGAAGCCGCATGGCCGATAAGAAATGAAAACAGATACTGCCGCATCATGCAGGGAGAACTGCAGAATATTTTGCTTCCTGAACATATGCGGCAGTTTTTCGTTGAGTGTCGCCAATAACATGGAAACCTACGGCCGGGGGCGTTTAGAACGCTGCCTGGTGGAAAATTTAAGCAGAGGATGGATCACATGTGGGAAAAATTTTGTAGTACATTTTACTTGAATTTTATTCAGGACGACGGCTGGAAGTACATCGCGGTGGGCCTCAAAAACACCCTGATCATCACCTTCTTCGCCTGTCTGATGGGAATCGTTCTGGGCTTTCTGGTGGGCATGGTCCGCTCTACCTACGAGAAAACTCATAAACTGAAATTTTTGAACGCCATCTGCAACATCTATCTGACGGTGATCCGCGGAACACCCGTTGTCGTGCAGCTGCTCATCATCTATTTCGTGGTGTTCGGCAGTGTCCGGATCAGCAAGCTCCCGGTGGCGGTTCTGGCCTTCGGAATCAACTCCGGCGCCTATGTGGCGGAGATTTTCCGAAGCGGAATCATGTCCATCGACCAGGGGCAGATGGAGGCGGGGCGCAGCCTGGGATTCAATTACTGGGAGACGATGTGGTATGTGATCATGCCCCAGGCCTTTAAGAACGTGCTGCCGGCGCTGTGCAACGAGTTCATCTCCCTGTTAAAGGAGACGTCCGTGGCCGGTTACATCGCGCTGCAGGATCTGACCAAGGGCGGCGATATTATCCGAAGCCGCACGTACAGCGCGTTCATGCCGCTGTTTGCGGTGGCGTTAATCTATCTGACGATTGTGATGATCTTTACAAAACTGATTCAGATCTTGGAGAGGAGGCTGAGGCAGAGTGAGCGCTAATCAAATGGGAGAAGCCCTGATCCGGGTGGAAAATTTAGGAAAGAGTTTTGGCGATATCCATGTTCTGAGCGGAATCAACGTGGATATTCATAAAGGGGATGTGGTGTTTGTCGTGGGGCCGTCCGGCTCCGGAAAGAGCACCTTCCTGCGCTGCTTGAACCTGTTGGAGGAGCCCACTGAGGGGCACGTGTTCTTCGAGGGAGTGGACATCACGGACAAGAACACGAACATCGACAAGCACCGCCAGAAGATGGGCATGGTGTTCCAGCAGTTCAACCTGTTCCCGCACATGGACATCATGAAAAACCTGACCATCGCGCCCATGAAGCTGCAGGGCAAGAGCCAGCAGGAAGCGGAGGCGGAGGCCATGCTCCTTTTGGAGCGCGTGGGGTTGGCGGACCGCGCACACGCGTACCCCAGCCAGCTCTCCGGCGGCCAGAAGCAGCGAATCGCCATCGTGCGGGCGCTGTGCATGAAGCCGGACGTGATGCTCTTCGACGAGCCCACCTCGGCCCTGGACCCGGAGATGGTCGGCGAGGTGTTGGAGGTTATGCGTGACCTGGCCCGCGAGAAGATGACCATGGTGGTGGTGACCCACGAGATGGGCTTCGCCAGGGAGGTGGCCACGCGGGTGATGTTCATGGACGGCGGAAACTTCGTGGAGGAGGCGCCGCCTCAGGAATTCTTCAGCAACCCGAAGAATGAGCGGCTGCAGTCGTTCTTGAGCAAGGTGCTGTAGGACCTGGCCAAATAAACGCCGCTGTGAAAGCGATTGGATATGCTTTCACAGCGGCGTTTTTGTGCGCCCGGCGAGGGTCAGGCGCCCGTGTTGAATTTTTCTAACAGTTTTCCCAGTTTCACGAGGCATTCATCCAGCTCGGCAAGCTCGTCCTCCGTGTAGCTGGAGAGTGCGTTTACTGTGCTGTCCATCATGCGGCTTTTCAGGTCGGCCAGCATCTGCGCGCCCCGCTCCGTAATCCGGATGTAGACCTGGCGGCGGTTCTTGGAGTCGTGGATGCGCCGCACCAGCTCCTTCTCCTCCAGGTCGTTGACCAGCTTGGTCAGCTGCTGCTTGGTGATATCTAACTCCTCGGCCAGCTCGGACATCGTCAGGTCATGTCCGTTCAGTTCATTTAAGGTCAGCAGTGTGTTGAACGCCAGGGTGTTGGCCTTCACAACGTTCTGCTGATGGTATTGGCCCTTGGCCAGAGCAAAAAAATTGATTGTGAATCGCAGAAAATGGGCGCCCACTGTCTGTGCGCCTGTGGTTTTTTCTTCCGTTTCCATCACCTCCTGTGCGTGTCACAGAGACATTTCTGTATACTGTTGTACCACACCGGTTCACAAATGTCAATCTTTATTAAAAGTAAATAAAAATTTACAATTAAATATTGACAAAATTAGTGTGAAGTATTATGGTACAGGTATGCGAAACGGCGGGCCTTGTCCGTGCCGTGCATAGGGAAACAAAAAACGAGTCAAGATAAATGTAATTGAGAAAAGGAGACAATGAGTATGGGAGTAAAGAATGGAAGCGGCGAAGGAAATCCCAAGAAGCCGTTTATCTACTATTACCTTCTGGTCCTTCTGATTGTGATGGTGTTAAACGCTCTGGTGTTCCCGTCCGTGATGGAGCGCTCCGTCCAGGAGGTGCCCTACAGCGAATTTATCGCCCGGCTGGAGGACAAAGAGGTCAAGGACGTCTATGTGACGGACACGCAGATTCAGTACACGCTTAAGGATCAGCAGTGGGGCGGCTACAAGACCGGACGGCTCCAGGACCCGGACCTGCTAAACCGGCTGCAGGCGGCAGGGGTTACGGATTACCGGAAGGAGATCCCCACCCAGGCGTCCCCGCTGTTAAGCTTCCTGATGACGTGGGTGGCCCCGATCCTGATGTTCGTGATCATCGGACAGATCATGGCCCGGTCCCTCAGCAAGCGCATGGGCGGCGGGAACGCCATGACCTTCGGCAAGTCCAACGCCAAGATCTACGCGGAGAATGAGACGGGGATTACCTTTGTGGACGTGGCCGGCGAGGAGGAGGCCAAGGAAGCCCTGGCGGAGATCGTGGACTTCCTGCACAATCCGCAGAAATACGCGGACATCGGCGCCAACCTGCCCAAGGGCGCGCTGTTAGTGGGCCCTCCCGGAACGGGCAAGACGCTGCTTGCGCGGGCGGTGGCCGGCGAGGCGCATGTGCCGTTCTTCTCCATCTCCGGCTCAGAGTTCGTGGAGATGTTCGTGGGCATGGGCGCCGCAAAGGTGCGCGACCTGTTCAAGCAGGCCACGGACAAGGCCCCCTGTATTGTGTTTATCGACGAGATTGATACCATCGGAAGGAAGCGCGACGGCGGCGGGATGTCCGGCAACGACGAGCGCGAGCAGACCTTAAACCAGCTGCTGACGGAGATGGACGGCTTTGACGGCAAGAAGGGCGTTGTGATCCTGGCCGCCACCAACCGGCCGGAATCCTTAGATCCCGCGCTGCTGCGGCCGGGGCGCTTTGACCGGAGAGTGCCGGTGGAGCTGCCCGACCTAAAGGGGCGCGAGGCGATCTTGAGAGTGCACGGAAAGAATGTGAAGATGTCCGAGGACGTGGACTACAACGCCATCGCCCGGGCGACCTCCGGTGCCAGCGGAGCGGAGCTGGCCAACATTATCAACGAGGCGGCGCTGCGCGCGGTGCGCATGGGGCGGGCCGCGGTGAACCAGAGCGACTTGGAGGAGAGCGTGGAGACGGTCATCGCCGGGTACCAGAGAAAGGATGCGGTGATCTCCGAGAAGGAGCGCCGGATTGTGGCCTACCATGAGATCGGCCATGCGCTGGTAGCGGCCATGCAGACCCACTCCGCGCCGGTGCACAAGATCACCATCATCCCCAGAACCTCCGGCGCCCTGGGCTACACCATGCAGGTGGAGGAGGGCGAGCGCGTCCTGATGAGCAAGGATGAGGCGCTCAACAAGATAGCGACCTTCACCGGCGGACGGGCCGCGGAGGAGCTGATTTTCCACTCCATCACCACCGGCGCGTCCAACGACATCGAGCAGGCCACCAAGCTGGCCAGAGCCATGATCACCCGGTACGGCATGAGCGACAAGTTCGGCATGGTGGCCATGGAGACGGTGACCAACCAGTACCTGGGCGGCGACACGACCCTGGCGTGCTCCCCGGAGACGGCCAAGATCATCGACGACGAGGTGGTCAAGATGGTGCGGGGACAGTACGAGAAGGCGCTAAATATCCTGCGCGAGAACGAGGGACGGCTCCACGAGCTGGCGGCCTACCTCCTGGAGCGCGAGACGATCACCGGGGACGAGTTTATGGAGATCTTAAACCGCACGGAGGCTGCGCAGATTTAATAGTTTGTTCGATTGTCTGCGGGGCCGGAATGTGGTATGCTAATCTCGATAAGCGGGTTTAAACGGCGCTTCCATGTCTGAGCAGGTCTGTTTCGCTAAGGTTTCTGATACAGATTTTCTTGTGATTGTGTGATGGTGAATGTAGAGTGATGAGTTGAGCAGGACGCGCGGCCTGAGGGCGGGCGAAATGCCGGTAGCCGCTTGCATATGAACACAGCATGAGACGATTGTTTGAGGAAACGGAGGAATGGATATGGATCGGATACTGGAGCAGCTTTACGCCGGGGATCTCTGCCCGGCGGAGAACCGGAAATTTGACAACCCGGAATACTATGAGATGTGCAAGGCAAGCCTCGCGGAGACGGAGCAGTTCACAAAGACTCTGGACGAGGAGAGCCGGGAGGCGTTTGACGCTATGATGGAGCACTACCTGGAGCTGTGCTATATGGAGAAAACCCAGGCGTTTTCCGATGGATTTCGCATCGGGGCGCGGATGATGTGCGAGGTGTTCCGGCCGATGGGTGCAGAGTTGGCCAGGTAGGAAGCTGGCAAAAAATTTGGCGGGAGCGCCGGATGGGGCGGATTAGTTGAATTGAAAATGGGCGGGAGATGCTGTGAAATGCGGCGTCTTCCGCTTTTTATGTATGGTGATAGGGGGGAGTGGGGGAAGCCTGCGGGCGATTGCGGAGTGTAATGGGCCGTGGGGGAAGCCTGCGGGCGATTGCAGCGCCTGGCGTGGATGCAGAATCCAACTTCCATTCCGGGAAAAGTTGTGTTAAACTGGCACCATACGATTGCGATCAGGAGGATTTGCGGATGAAATTATTGTTCAGGCAGAGATTTTTTTCATGGTTTGACAGCTACGACATATATGATGAACAGGGGAATACGGTGTTCACGGTGCAGGGGCGGCTCTCCTGGGGGCATTGCCTGGAGATCCACGATGCGGCGGGAAACCACATCGGAACGGTGAAGGAGGAGGTGTTCACCTTTCTTCCGCGGTTCCGCCTGTACCTGAATGAGCAGTTTGTGGGGGAGATCCGCAAGGAGTTTACCTTTTTAAAGCCGTCCTTCAAGATGGATGTGAACGGCTGGCAGATTCAGGGAGATTTCTTCGAGTGGGATTATGAGATAACGGACCGCACAGGGCGCAGGGTGGCGGCGCTGTCCAAGCAGCTCTTTAACTGGACCGACACCTATGTGATCGACGTGGAGAATGAGGCGGACGGGGTGTATGCGCTGATGGTGGCGCTGACCATCGATGCGGCCAAATGCTCGGAGTCCGATTGAGGATAAAATAGGTTGATTATTTTGAGGCGAAAGGCGATGGAACGGATATGGACAGAGATATGAAGGCGTGTGTGTACAGGTATCTGAAGGGGCTGGTGGCGATCCCCAGCGTCTCCAACACGGAGGGGGAGAATCTGGCTGCGGACTATCTCGCGGGGAGCTTGGGGGAGCAGAGCTATTTTAAGAGGAACCCGCAGCTGTGCGGACAGTTTCCGCTGGAGGGAGATTTTCTCGGCCGGTCGGCGGTCTACGGGCTGGTGAAGGGCAGCGGCAGCCGTACCATCGTGCTCACCGGCCACTACGACGTGGTGGACACGGAGGAGTACGGGGATTTTAGCCGCTACGCCTACGATGTGGAGGCGTGGAACCGGGTTTCCGGGGCAGAGCGGGAGGCGCTTCTTGCGCGGCTTTCGCCCCAGGCCCGGGCGGATTTTGAGTCCGGGGAATGGCTGTTCGGCCGCGGAGTGAACGACATGAAGGGCGGGCTGGCCGTGGGGCTGGCGGTGACGGAGTGGTTCGGGGACCGCGCGGCGGCCGGTGAGTGCCTTCCGGGGAATATTCTGTTCTTAAGCGTGCCGGACGAGGAGGCCTACTCGGCGGGGATGCGGGGGGCGATCCCGCTCTTGGTGTCTCTTGCGGAGGAGCAGGGGTTAGAGTACAGCTGCCTGCTGGATTTAGAGCCCTGCTTTGACCGGGGAGGAAAGCAGCAGGTGTACATCGGGTCCGTGGGAAAGATGCTGCCCGCGGTGCTGGTGCAGGGGACCAAGGCCCATGTGGTGGACGCATTCTACGGGCTGAATGCCGTGGGCGTGCTGGCGCAGCTGTTCATGGAGACGGAGCTGGCGCCGGAGTTCGCGGAGGTGTATCAGGGGGAGATCTGCCCGCCGCCCACATGGTTCAACCTGCGGGACCGCAAGGAGGGGTACGACGTGTCCGTGCCGCTGCGCGCCGGAGGGTACATGAGCGTGCTGGGGTTTGAGAAGACCGCCGAGGGGCTGATGGAGCGGTTGAAGGCTTTGGGGCGGGAGGCGTTTGAGAAGTATTTGGAGAGAATGGAAGGGCAGAGGAAGGTGCTGGGGGTGGCGAAGACGGAGGTGCCGGGGGCGGAGGTGCCGGGAGCGGCAGAGAGGCTGGATACGGCGGAGTTGCCTGGCGTGACGTCTGCCTTCCGCGGCGAGGTGCCCTCTTACAGCGTGATGGAGTACCGGGAGCTGGCGGAGTACTGCGCGGGGAAATATGGCAGGGAGGCTTTGGCGGACTGGCAGGAGCGGCAGCAGCGGGAGGCCGCTGCGATGGTGCGGGACGGGAAATGGAGCTATCCGCAGGCCACGCTGGAGCTGATGGACCGGCTTTTGACCTGGTCCGGGATCACGGTGCCGGTGATGGTGCTGGCCTACGCGCCGCCCTACTATCCGGCCTTCCACAGTGACCGGCTGGAGGGCTGCGAGATGACCGGCTCTCAGATCTTCGACATGCTGTCGGGCGTGGCGGAGGGATTCGGACTGCAGCTGGAGAAGGGAAATTATTTCGGCGGAATTTCCGATCTGAGCTACTGTGGGTCAGGCGGCGGCAAGGGGTTAGACCGCTACGCGGCCGACGCGCCTCTGTGGGGCGGGCTGTACTCCATGGACCTGGAGGCCATGGCGAGATTTCAGGTGCCGTCCCTGCTGTTCGGCCCGGTGGGGCGTGACGCGCACCAGATGGGGGAGCGGGTGAAGGCCTGCAGTTTGCTGGAAGAAGTGCCAGCAGTTCTCAGGAAATTCATCGAACAAATGTTTGCAAACGACATGGAAATGTGATATACTAGCGCCATGTATGAGCATTACGGAAATTTCGAGATAGATAAGGAGCATTTTTGACAATGGCAAAGCAGTACATCAAGATCCGCGGGGCCAGTGAACATAACTTGAAGAATATCTCCGTGGACATTCCGAGAAATGAGCTGGTGGTGCTGACGGGGCTTTCCGGGTCGGGAAAGTCTTCCCTGGCGTTCGACACCATCTACGCGGAGGGACAGCGGCGCTACATGGAGTCCCTGTCCTCCTACGCCCGCCAGTTCTTAGGGCAGATGGAGAAGCCGGATGTGGAGAGCATCGAGGGCCTTTCCCCCGCCATCTCCATCGACCAGAAATCGACCAACCGAAATCCCCGATCCACCGTGGGTACGGTGACGGAGATCTACGACTATATGCGTCTCCTGTACGCCCGCGTGGGTATCCCCCACTGCCCCAAGTGTGGCAAGGAGATCCGCAAGCAGACCATCGACCAGATGGTGGACCAGATTATGGCGCTCCCGGACCGGACGCGGATTCAGCTTCTGGCGCCCGTGGTGCGGGGCCGCAAGGGCGAGCACGCGAAGGTGCTGGAGCAGTCCAGAAAGAGCGGCTACGTGCGCGTGCGCATCGACGGCAACCTGTATGAGCTGTCTGAGGAGATCAAGCTGGAGAAGAACATCAAGCACAACATTGAGGTGGTGGTGGACCGCCTGGTGGTGCGCGAGGGGATCGAGAAGCGCCTGACCGACTCCATCGAGACGGTGATGGCCCTGACCGGCGGCCTGATGACCGTGGATGTGATCGACGGGGAGTCCATGAACTTCAGCCAGAGCTTTTCCTGCCCGGACTGCGGGATCAGCGTGGACGAGGTGGAGCCCAGAAGCTTCTCCTTCAACAACCCCTTCGGTGCGTGCCCGGAGTGCTTCGGACTGGGCTACAAGATGGAGTTCGACGAGGATCTGATGATCCCGGACAAGTCCCTGTCCATCGACGAGGGCGCCATCGTGGTGATGGGCTGGCAGTCCTGCACGGACAAGGGCAGCTTCACCCGGGCGATCCTGGAGGCGCTGGCCAAGGAGTACGAGTTCAGCCTGAGTACGCCCTTCGAGGAGTACCCCAAGGAGATCCACGACGTGCTGCTCTACGGCACCGGCGGCCGGCAGATCAAGGTGCACTACCGGAGCCAGCGGGGCGAGGGCGTCTACGATGTGGCCTTTGAGGGACTGATTGAGAATGTGAACCGCCGCTACAAGGAGACCTTCTCCGAGTCCAGCAAGGCGGAGTATGAGACCTATATGCGGATTACGCCCTGCCCGGCCTGTAAGGGGCAGAGGCTTAAGAAGGAATCGCTGGCCGTGACGGTGGGCGGGCTGAATATCTATGAGGCCACCAACATGTCCATCGTCCGGTTCCGGGACTTTTTGGAGGAGCTAAAGCTGACTCCCATGCAGGAGACCATCGGCGCCTCCATCTTAAAGGAGATCAAGGCCAGGATTAATTTCCTGATCAACGTGGGCCTGGACTACCTGTCCCTGACCCGTGCAACCGGCACGCTGTCCGGCGGCGAGGCCCAGCGAATCCGGCTGGCGACCCAGATCGGCTCCGGCTTGGTGGGCGTGGCCTACATTCTGGACGAGCCCAGCATCGGCCTGCACCAGCGGGACAATGACAAGCTGTTGAAGACGTTGCTGCACCTGCGGGATCTGGGGAACAGCGTCCTGGTGGTGGAGCACGACGAGGACACCATGCGCGCCGCGGACTGCATCGTGGATATCGGCCCCGGCGCGGGCGAGCACGGCGGCCAGGTCGTGGCCATCGGAAACGCCGAGGAGATCATGAAGTGCGAGAACTCGATCACCGGCGCCTACTTGAGCGGCCGCCTGCAGATTCCCGTGCCGTCGGAGCGGCGCAAGCCTACTGGCTGGATTACGGTGAAGGGGGCGGCGGAGAACAACCTGAAGAATATCAACGTGAAGTTCCCGCTGGGCGTGATGACCTGCGTTACCGGCGTATCCGGCTCCGGAAAGAGCTCTCTGGTGAATGAGATACTCTACAAATCTCTCGCGAGAAAGCTGAACCGGGCCAGAACCATCCCCGGAAAACACAAGTGCATCGAGGGCGTGGAGCAGCTGGACAAGATCATCGCCATCGACCAGTCGCCCATCGGGCGCACGCCGCGCTCCAACCCGGCCACCTACACCGGGGTGTTCGACCTGATCCGCGACCTGTTCGCGTCGACCACGGACGCCAAGGCCAAGGGCTACAGCAAGGGGCGCTTCAGCTTCAACGTGAAGGGCGGGCGCTGTGAGGCGTGCAGCGGCGACGGAATTATCAAGATCGAGATGCACTTCCTTCCGGACGTGTACGTGCCCTGCGAGGTGTGCGGCGGCAAGCGGTACAACCGGGAGACCCTGGATGTGAAATACAAGGGCAAGAGCATCTACGATGTGTTAAATATGACGGTGGAGGATGCGCTGAAGTTCTTTGAGAACGTGCCGTCCATCACGCGCAAGATCCAGACGCTGTACGACGTGGGCCTGGGGTATATCCGTCTGGGGCAGCCGTCCACGGAGCTTTCCGGCGGCGAGGCCCAGCGAATCAAGCTGGCCACGGAGCTGTCCAAGCGCGGCACCGGCAAGACCATCTATGTGCTGGACGAGCCCACCACGGGACTGCACTTTGCGGATGTACACAAGCTGATCGAAATTCTGCGGCGGCTGTCCGAGGGCGGAAACACGGTGGTGGTGATCGAGCACAACCTGGACGTGATTAAGACCGCGGACTACATCATTGATATCGGGCCGGAGGGCGGCGACAAGGGCGGAACTGTGATTGCGCAGGGCACGCCCGAGGAGGTGGCCGCAAACCCGGTGTCCTATACCGGGCAGTATGTGAAGCGGTATCTGGAATAGTATTATAGAAGGAAAATATTCGTGGCGAACGGCACAGGCCGGGGAACACGGGGATGTTTGGAGCGCGTTTAGAATGCGTTTGGAACATTTAAAGCGGCGGGCGGAGATTGGGAGATCTTCGCCTGTTAGCATTTAGCGGCGCACTTTTTAGCGGTGGATGAAGGAGGCGTACATATATATGGAGCTCAGAGAATACCGGCCGGAGGACTGCCGGGAGATGGCGGAACTGTTTTATGAGACCGTGCACACGGTGAACCGGAGGGACTACACGGAGGGGCAGGTCATGGCCTGGGCGCCTGGGATGCCGGATTTGGAGCAGTGGAACCGCTCGTTTTTGGAACATTACACGCTGGTCGCGTGGGAGGGCGGGAAGATCGCAGGGTTCGGGGACATCGACCGGACCGGGTATCTGGACCGGCTGTATGTGCACAAGGATTTTCAGGGAAAAGGGATTGCCACAGCGATCTGTGAGCGGCTGGAGCAGCACTTTCAGGTGGACCGGATCACCACCCACGCCTCGATCACGGCTCGGCCGTTTTTCGAGGGACGCGGATACCGGGCTGTGAGGGAGCAGCAGGTGGAGCGGCGCGGGGAGTGGCTGACGAATTTTGTGATGGAGAAGGTGATGGAGCGCAGCCGGGAGGTGGTTTGCAGGGAGAAGGGGATCGCGTACTGCGGTCTGGCCTGCTGCCTTTGCGAGGAGCAGGAAGCGTGCGCGGGATGCCGGAATGGGGGATGCGGGGACAGGGAGCGGTGTGGGCTGTATCACTGCTGCCGGAAAAAGGGGCTGGAGGGGTGCTGGGAGTGCGGGAAATTCCCGTGTGAGGAGCCAATGCTTAAGACCGCGCGGGTGAGGGCATTCGGAAGGTTTGCGAGGGAGTATGGAATGGAGGCGCTGATGGATGCGCTGGAGATGAATGTGGAACAGGGGATTGTATACCACTATGCGGATCAGCTGGCGGGGGATTATGACCGGCTGGAGACGGAGGAGAGGGTGCTGGAGCTGTTGATGGAGGGATGTAGGTTGGTCGGGAAAACGGCTGATCGGGCGCCGTCGGGGTTGCGGGAAGAAAAAAGATAAAAAAATTGTCGAAAGTTCTTGATATTTGTCAGAGCATGCTTTATAATAAACCTATACGAAAGATAAAGAAGAGATTGTACGATTGCTGTACAATCTCTTTCAATTTATGAGGAAATAAATATTTTCTGGTAAATTGGCCATGGTATATGGGGAACAGTTTCGTTTTGAGGGGACATCCAGAAAAGACATGGAGGAATAAAATCTCATGAGCAGAGAGATGATCATTGTTTTGGACTTTGGCGGCCAGTACAACCAGCTGATTGCCCGCCGCGTCCGCGAGTGCAACGTATACTGCGAGGTACATCCATACAATATGAGCCTGGATCAGATCCGGGAGATGAACCCCAAGGGCATTATTTTTACCGGCGGGCCGGACGTGGTGTTTGAGGATGGAGCGCCGCGGTGCTCCAAGGAGATTTTCGAGCTGGGCGTTCCGGTGCTGGGAATCTGCTACGGCGCGCAGCTGATGAGCTACCTGCTGGACGGCGTGGTGAAGAAGGCTCCGGTCAGCGAGTACGGCTACACGGAAGTGGACGTGGATACAAGCTCTCCGCTGTTTGCGGGTGTTTCTCCCAAGACGGTCTGCTGGATGAGTCATGGCGTTTACATTGAGCAGGTTCCGCCCGGATTTAAGGTGATTGCCCACACGGACGCGTGTCCGGTGGCGGGTATGGAGATGCAGGAAAAGCAGTTCTACGGCGTGCAGTTCCACCCGGAGGTGGTGCACACCAAGGAAGGCACCAGGATGCTCTCCAACTTTGTATACAATGTCTGCGGCTGCACCGGGGACTGGAAGATGGACTCCTTTGTGGAGACCACGGTGAAGGCGCTGCGCGAGAAGATCGGAAACGGCAAGGTGCTCTGCGCGCTGTCCGGCGGCGTGGATTCCTCCGTGGCGGCAGTTATGCTGTCGAAAGCGGTGGGCAAGCAGCTGACCTGTGTGTTCGTGGACCATGGCCTGCTGCGCAAGAACGAGGGCGACGAGGTGGAGGCTGTCTTCGGCCCCAACGGCCCGTACCAGCTGAATTTTATCCGCGTGAACGCCCAGGAGCGCTTCTACGAGAAGTTAAAGGGCGCTGAGGAGCCGGAGCAGAAGCGCAAGATTATCGGCGAGGAGTTTATCCGCGTCTTCGAGGAGGAAGCCAAGAAGATCGGCGCGGTGGACTACTTTGTGCAGGGAACCATCTACCCGGATGTGATTGAGTCCGGACTGGGCAAGTCCGCGGTGATCAAGTCCCACCACAACGTGGGCGGACTGCCGGAGCATGTGGACTTCAAGGAGATCGTGGAGCCGCTGCGTCTGCTGTTCAAGGACGAGGTGCGCAAGGCGGGTCTGGAGCTGGGAATTCCGGAGTACCTGGTGTTCCGTCAGCCCTTCCCGGGGCCTGGACTGGGCGTGCGGATCATCGGGGAAGTGACCGCCGAGAAGGTGCGGATCGTGCAGGAGGCGGATGCGATCTACCGCGAGGAGATCGCAAAGGCCGGCGTGGACAAGAATCTGGGCCAGTATTTTGCCGCCCTGACTAATATGCGGTCCGTGGGCTGCATGGGCGACGAGCGCACCTACGACTACGCCGTGGCGCTGCGCGCGGTGCTGACCAGCGACTTCATGACCGCGGAGTCCGCGGAGCTTCCGTGGGAGGTGCTGGCGAAGGTGACCAGCCGGATCGTCAATGAGGTGAAGGGCGTGAACCGGGTGCTGTATGATTGCACGGGGAAGCCGCCGGCGACGATTGAATTCGAATAAAATTGTTTCCTTCCCATCGGCTCCAAGCCTTTTATTCAGTCGAAAATAGAACAAAGTAAACATAAGCAGAAGTATCAGGACTTAACAATCCGGGTACTTCTGCTTTTTGTTTTCCGGCTTTTCACTCCCAGTTTTTTCTTCCTTAAAGACAGCCACAACCTTTTTTTCTCACTGCTCCCAAAGCAAAGAAAAGGCAAAATAGGAAAAGAGAATGAAAGCAAAAACACCAGAAAACAACGTATTTACAAGGAAAATTCAAACCCAAGACCAATACAACCAAAACTCAACTTGTCTCTGTTCCCGTCCTTTTGTGAAGCCAACTCAAACAGTGAGCTCAACGCTAAGCCGGAAAAAGGAGCAGAGAACAAGGCAGAAAAAATCAAGTCTGAATATCTAAAAATGAAGAAAATCCCGAAAATAAGCTGGAAAGGAAAGGGCTGTTTTCGGTGGGATAAGAGGGTGAGTTTGGATTGCACTTGAACATAAAATGTTCCATTCCCACCGGCTCCACACCAACTGTCCAGCCGAAAATAGAACAAAGTAAATACAAGCAGAAGTATAAGGACGTAACAATCCCGGTACTTCTGCTTTTCATTTCCCGGTTTTTCACTCACCGTCCCATCTGCCGTTTGCCCTTTGTTTTCTCTCTGTTTTCAAAGGAAGAAAGAGCAAATATTATAATCATTTCTC
>USJW01000083.1 GCA_900555045.1 uncultured Clostridium sp.
CGAGATGACGTCAGTGACTGGAGTTCAGACGTGTGCTCTTCCGATCTTCAGCAAGCTGGAGTGCGACGAGCTGGAATAACACGGAAATTCTTAGTGAATTATTAAAAAAACTTTAAGAAAAGTTTGCAAAATCGAAAAAACTATGCTATTATGGGCCATGTTCGCAGTTGAACGAGATGAATCAGCATATGAGGTGCAATACGATGAAAGAAAGCATGATACAGGTGATCTGTGGTCCTGGAAGAGGAAAATCCACCGGCGCAATCGGCCGTGGGATCAGCGCTCTGACCAGAGACAAATCGGTCATCATGGTACAGTTTTTGAAGGGCTCTCTGGACACGCACAATATGGAGGTGCTAAAGCGTCTGGAGCCGGAATTCAAGCTGTTCCGCTTTGAGAAGTCCTCTATCTTTTTCGACCGGCTGTCGGAGGAGGAGAAGGAGGAGGCCCGCATCAGTATCCGCAACGGCCTGAATTTTGCAAAAAAGGTGTTAGTGACCAGAGAGTGCGACGTTTTAATTCTGGATGAGATCTTAGGGATCCTGGACGAGGGGATTATCACCATCGAGGAGCTCACGGGCGTGATCAGCCAGGCCAGGCAGGTCGAGATCGAGCTGATTCTGACCGGCACGGTGTATCCCAAGGAGCTGGACGGCTGCGTGGACGAGGTGACCCGCATCCAGACCCGCTACGAGGAAGTGGAGCCGGAAGAATAATTGTTGACAAGGAACTGGTTCAATGTTAATATAGTACCAACAATCATAGAGTAGAGGTTGCGTTGATCAAGAGTAGTCAAACCGGATGTGGCAGGCACAGGCGAAGGTTTGGGAAAGGGAGAGACGCCGAAGAGGGGATGCGCCTGTATCGCATGCTGCTCTGGGTATATGGCGAACAGCCATATAACTGTCATCCGAAGCGGATGGTGAGCTACCTGAGAGACGATGCAGATTGCAGATCGAACTTACAAAGGGCTGACTTACCGTCAGTCCTTTTTTGTTGACAAGGAAGCCCATGATTGAATTCAAAAAAAGGAGAGAGTGAAAATGGCAATTTTTGAAGGAGCAGGCGTGGCGTTAATTACCCCCTTTAAGGCGAACGGGGAGGTGAACTACGAGAAGTTGGAGGAGATCGTGGAGGAGCAGATCGCATGCGGGACGGACGCCATCATCGCCTGCGGTACCACCGGCGAGGCTTCCACCATGACCCACGAGGAGCACCTGGATGTGATCCGGTTTATCTGTGAGGTGACGAACAAGCGGATCCCCGTGATCGCGGGCACCGGCTCCAACTGCACGGAGACGGCGATCTATCTGTCCGTGGAGGCGGAGAAGCACGGGGCCGACGGCCTCTTAGTGGTGTCCCCCTACTACAACAAGGCAACCCAGAAGGGCCTTATCGCCCACTTCAGCGCGGTGGCCAATGCGGTGAAGATCCCGATGATCCTGTACAACATCCCGGGGCGCACCGGCGTGACCATCGCCCCCGAGACCATCGCGACCCTCTGTAAGACCGTGGACAACATTGTGGGCGTGAAGGAGGCCAGCGGCAATTTCTCCGCCATCGCCACCCTCATGAGCCTTGCGGACGGCCGGGTGGACCTTTACTCCGGAAACGACGACCAGATCGTTCCGCTTTTGTCCCTCGGCGGCAAGGGCGTGATCTCGGTGCTCAGCAATGTGGCTCCGGCCCAGACACACGCCATCTGCCAGAATTATTTTGACGGCAACGTGGCGGAGAGCGCGCGCCTGCAGATCGAGGCGATTCCGCTGATCACAGAGCTGTTCCGGGAGGTGAACCCGATCCCCGTGAAGGCGGCCATGAACCTGATGGGCAAGAACGTGGGACCGCTTCGCATGCCGCTGACGGAGATGGAGCCTCAGAACCAGGAGAAGCTTAAGGCGGCCATGACGGCCTACGGAATTCTGTAATTTTGCTGATAAAATTCGGGAAGGATGGGAAAACTATGGTTCGAATGATAATGCACGGCTGCAACGGCGCCATGGGCCGGGTGATCACCCAGCTTGCGGCGGAGGATGCAGAGCTTGAGATCGTGGCCGGTATCGATGTCACGGAGGGGGCGGACCTGGGATATCCGGTGTTCCATTCCCTGGACGCCTGCACCGTCCCGGCGGACGTGGTGGTGGATTTCGCCTCCGCGAAGGCGGTGGACGGACTCCTAGACTACTGCGAGGCCAAGGGCCTGCCGCTCGTTTTGTGCACCACCGGGCTGAGTGAGGAGCAGATTGCGCGGGTGTCCGAGGTGTCGAAAAAGACCGCCGTCCTGCGCTCCGCCAACATGTCCCTGGGCGTCAACCTGCTCATGAAGCTGGTGCAGGATGCGGCGCGGGTGCTGGCCGGTTCCGGCTTTGACATCGAGATCGTGGAGAAGCACCACCGCCGCAAAAAGGACGCCCCCAGCGGCACCGCGCTGGCGCTGGCGGACTCCATCAACGAGGCGATGGATCAGGCGTACCACTACACCTACGACCGGAGCGAGCGAAGCGAGGCCAGAGATCCGGAGGAGATCGGCATCTCGGCAGTCCGGGGCGGCACCATCGTGGGCGAGCACGACGTGATTTTTGCGGGAACCGACGAGGTGATCACGTTCACCCACACGGCCTACTCCCGGGCGATTTTCGCCAAGGGCGCGCTGGCCGCAGCCAAATTTTTGACGGGCAAAAAGCCCGGCCTCTACGGCATGGCCGACGTGGTGGGCCTGTAAAAAATAAGGAAAAAGTTTCCACCATAATCCGTTCTCCTAAGGCACATAATAACCTTAGAAAGCGAAAGGAGAATGCGATTATGAAGAAAATCAGACCATTTATTTTCATGCTGATGCTGGCGTTCACGGTGATGGCCGCGACAGCCTGCGGAAGCTCCAATAACAATTCCGGCCAGTCTAACAGCCAGACCAGCCAGTCCGCCACCCAGCAGTCCGGGACGGCCGCTATGGAATCCGGCGAGTCCGGCTCTGCTGGCGGTGAGTCCGGTTCTGCTGGCGGCGCAGGCGGTGCTGCCGGCGAGTCCGGCGGCATCATCGACGGCGTCGTCAACGACATTGAGAAGGGTGCCGACGATGTCCGCAACGGTATGGACGGAATGGAGTCCACCGCTGCCGGCGAGACCAACACCAACACGACTACCTCAAACGGCGCCAATGACTGATTTTTGCCGCAGCGCACATGGGCCTTTGTCTCCAGCAGTGGAGCAGAGGTCCATTTTCTGCTTGTGAATCCCTGCAGCTTCCGCTATAATAGGGGTGATTGGGAGGTTGTGGGATGATTGCGAATGCCTTGACGTATGAGGTCAGCCGGAGACGGTGGCGCAGGCGGGCGGTGCGCAGTTTTGCGGCGAAGCGATGCAGTGCGGCCAAGCGGTGCAGCGCGGCGAAGAAATGCAGCGCGGCCCGGAGCGCAAAAAGGACGGTTTTTGTCTGGATTTTAAGGCTGTGCCTGACGGCGGGCCTTTTGGCGGAGGCGTTTTTGCTTGCAGACGGAGCAGTGAGCGTCCGGCATGCCGGGAGCGCGCGCGAGCTTGGCGGTCCTGCGGGCCGCCCCGGGGAGGTCCGTCGGGGGATCCGGCTGCGGTTTGAGGACGGGGCGGTGAGCCTGTTCTCCGAGGAGGAGTACGGCGAGACTTTGAGCTCCGGCGTGAGTGATTAGTTTTTGTATACAAAACTCATTAGGAATTTTAATGATTGCCCTTCTTGTATTCAACCATGGATTGTATTATAATTTCTACTGAAAAGACGCTCTTTTATAGCGCCAACTTATAAATAATGAAATACATAGAAAAGGACAGGTGGATACCCATGGAAAAGAAAGAGATGCTTTACGAGGGAAAGGCTAAGAAAGTCTACGCAACAGAGGATCCGGATGTGTTAATCGTTTCCTACAAGGATGACGCGACCGCATTCAACGGACTGAAAAAGGGAACCATCGTTGGCAAGGGCGCAATCAACAACCGCATGACCAACTTCATCTTCAAGAAACTGGAAGAGCAGGGCGTGCCCACCCACCTGGTTGAGGAGTTAAATGACCGCGAGACCGCTGTGAAGAAGGTGGAGATCGTTCCCCTGGAGGTGATCATCCGCAACTACTCCGCAGGCAGCTTTGCGAAGAAGATGGGCATGGAGGAGGGCATCAAGTTCAAATGCCCGACCCTGGAGTTCAGCTACAAGAACGACGATCTGGGCGATCCCTTCATCAACAGCTACTACGCGCTGGCTCTGGGCCTGGCCACCCAGGAGGAGATCGACGACATCACCAAGTACGCCTTCAAGGTGAACGAGGTGTTGCAGCAGTATTTTGACGCCTTAAACATCGATCTGATCGACTTCAAGATCGAGTTCGGCCGCTTCCACGGCAAGATCATCCTGGCGGACGAGATCTCCCCGGATACCTGCCGTCTGTGGGACAAGGACACCCACGAGAAGCTGGACAAGGACCGCTTCAGAAGAGACCTCGGCGGAGTCGAGGATGCTTACGAGGAAGTGTTCCGCAGACTGGGAATCCAGTAAAAACCGCATAGAAAACGCAACCCATTCCCCCCTGTCGGACCGGCAGAGGGGAATAGCCAATCCTACAGGCAGAACGTGATAGAAGAGAGGAAAATACCCCATGAGTGAATACGATAAATATGTGAGTCCGCTGTCCGAGCGCTACGCCAGCAAGGAGATGCAGTACATCTTCTCGCCGGACATGAAATTTAAGACCTGGAGACGGCTGTGGATCGCCCTGGCGGAGACGGAGAAGGAGCTGGGCCTTCCGATCACCCAGGAGCAGATCGACGAGCTGATCGCCCACGCGGACGAGATCAACTACGACGTGGCCAAGGCCAGGGAGCGCGAGGTGCGCCACGACGTGATGAGCCACGTGTACGCCTACGGCGTACTTTGCCCCAAGGCCAAGGGAATCATCCACCTGGGAGCCACCTCCTGCTACGTGGGGGACAACACGGATATCATCGTCATGACCGAGGCTTTAAAGCTGGTGCGCAGAAAGCTGATCAACGTGATCGCCGAGCTGGCTAAATTTGCGGACCGCTACAAGAATCAGCCCACCCTGGCCTTCACCCATTTCCAGCCGGCCCAGCCCACCACCGTGGGCAAGCGCGCCACCTTGTGGATGATGGAGCTCAAGCTGGATTTGGACGACCTAGATTACCTGATCGGCTCCATGCGCCTTCTGGGCTCCAAGGGCACTACCGGCACCCAGGCCAGCTTCCTGGAGCTGTTTGACGGCGACCACGAGCGCTGCCGCAGGCTGGACCAGAGAATCGCGGAGAAGATGGGCTTTGAGGGCTGCTACCCGGTGAGCGGGCAGACCTATTCCCGCAAGGTGGACAGCCGCGTGCTCTCCGTGCTGGCGGGCATCGCCCAGAGCGCGCACAAGTTTTCCAACGACGTGCGCCTTTTACAGCACCTGAAGGAGGTGGAGGAACCCTTCGAGAAGAAGCAGATCGGCTCCTCCGCCATGGCCTACAAGCGAAACCCCATGCGAAGCGAGCGGATCGCCAGCCTGGCCAACTATGTGATGAGCGATATGATGAACCCCATGCTGGTGGCGTCCACCCAGTGGTTTGAGCGCACCCTGGACGACTCCGCCAACAAGCGGCTGTCCGTGCCCGAGGGATTCCTGGCGGTGGACGGCATCCTGGATCTGTACCTGAATGTGGTGGACGGCCTGGTGGTGTACCCGAAGGTGATTGAGAAGCACATGATGGCTGAGCTGCCCTTCATGGCCACGGAGAACATCATGATGGATGCGGTGAAGGCGGGCGGAGACCGCCAGGAGCTGCACGAGAGAATCCGCGAGCTGTCCATGGAGGCGGGGCGCAACGTGAAGGAGAAGGGACTGGACAACAATCTGCTGGAGCTGATTGCGGCGGATCCGGCCTTCAACCTGTCCCTTGACGCCCTGAGAGAGACCATGGACCCGGCTCGCTACGTGGGACGCGCGCCCCAGCAGGTGGAGGAATTCCTGAGCGAGGTGATCAATCCGCTGCTGGAGGAGAACCGCGGGCTTCTGGGAATGACCGCGCAGATTAACGTCTGATAGAGAGCGATGCGAGAGCAGGTTTGACGGGCGACTGTCAGGACTGCTCTCTTTTGTGCGCTTGCCGGGAGGCACCACTGAGGGTATCACTGGGGCGGTCTTTGCTTTGACGGGATGCGCTGTTGTGTGGTATGATGGAAGGAAATGGGCGCGCCGCGTCTGCGGGCGGCGGGATTTTCAGGGAACAGGGAGACGGGAATGACCATCAATTTTGAGTACTACAAGGTATTTTATTTTGTGAGCCGCTACGGGAGCCTGACGGCGGCGGCCAGAGAGCTGTGCATCTCCCAGCCCGCGGTCAGCCAGGCGGTGCGCCAGCTGGAGAAGGAGGCTGGGACCAGGCTGTTCTCACGCACCTCCAAGGGGGTGCAGCTGACCAGGGAGGGGGAGCTCCTCTACCACTACGTGAAGAGCGGGGTGGAGAGCCTGCTGGAGGGCCAGCGGATGTTGGACAGGATGCTGAACATGGACATGGGCGAGGTGCGCATCGGGGCCAGCGACATGACCCTGCAGTTCTTTCTGCTGCCGTACCTGGAGCGGTTCCACCAGGAGTTCCCAAACATCAAGGTGAACGTCTCCAACGCCCCCACGCCCGAGACCATCGAGAGCCTAAAGGAGGGCCGGATCGACTTCGGCGTGGTCAGCACGCCCTTCAAGGAGGGAAAGGGGATCCACTCGGTCCCGGTCATGCCCATACGCAACGTGTTTATCGCGGGAAGCAATTTTGAATACCTGAAGGGCCGCGCCCTGGACTACCAGATTCTGGCGGACCTGCCCTGCATATTTCTGGAAAAAAACACCAGCACCCGGTCCTTCATGGACAATTTCCTGGCCGAGCACTCCATCCAGCTGACCCCGGAATTTGAGCTGGCCATCAGCGACATGGTGGTGCAGTTCGCCAAGCGGAACATGGGGGTGGGCTGTGTCATGGAGGGGTTTGCCAAGGAGGCCTTAGAGCGCAGGGAGGTATTTGAGCTGAACTTCGGGGAGCCGATGCCTGAGCGGCAGATCTGCGTGGTCACGGGGGACGAGAATCTGATCTCCCTGGCGGGGCGAAGCCTTTTGGGGATGATCACAGAGCGAAATGATACAAAGGAGAGGAAAAAATGATACTGCACAATCTACAGCGATGGCTGGACGGGAACAAGGGAAGAATCCGCACGGCGGTCAGCATGGCCTGGCCCTCCGTGTTGGAGTCTTTTTTTGTGGCTCTGGCCGGAATGGTGGACACCATGATGGTCAGCTCCATCGGGGCCTACGCGGTGGCGGCCGTGGGCCTGACTACCCAGCCTAAGTTTATCGGCCTGGCGCTCTTTATCGCCACCAACGTGTCCGTCTCGGCCATTGTGGCGAGGCGAAGAGGGGAGCAGGACGAGCGCGGGGCCAACGAGACGCTTCTGACCGCCCTGGTGTTCACGGCGCTGGCCGGCATAGCGGTCAGCGCCCTCAGCCTGTACTTCGCGGACCCCATCATCCATTTGTGCGGCTCCGGCCCGGACACCCACGAGGGGGCGGTGCTGTACTTTCGGATTATCATGGGCGGCATGATCTTCAACATCCTCTCCCTGGTGATCAACGCGGCCCAGAGGGGCTCCGGAAACACCCGCATCGCCATGACCACCAACGTGACCTCCAACCTGCTCAACATCGTGGGAAACTACCTGCTGATCGGCGGGCACTTCGGGTTCCCGGCCCTCGGCATCAAAGGGGCGGCCATCGCCACGGTGTTCGGCACGGTGGTGGCCTGCGTGATGAGCATCTGCTCCCTGCTGCGAAAGGACAGCTTCGTGAGCATAAAGGCCATGGTGAGAGACCGGGTGCGCGTGTCCCTGAAGCCGGTGAAGGCCATCGCCAAGCTCAGCTCCAGCGTGTTTTTGGAGCAGCTCCTCATGCGCGCCGGGTTCATGTCCACGGCGGTGATGGCCGCCAAGCTGGGCACCGAGGCCTTTGCGGCGCACCAGGCGGGGATGAACATCCTAAGCATCTCCTTCTCCTTCGGGGACGGCATGCAGGTGGCCGCCGTGGCCCTCATCGGGAGCAGCCTGGGGGAGAAGCGGCCCAAGCTGGCGCGGCTCTACGGCCAGATCTGCCAGCGGATCGGAAATGTCATCTCCCTGATCGTCTCCGTGGTCTTCCTTCTGGGCGGCCGCTTCCTCTACAGCCTGTACTTTGACGAGCCCCACATCATAGACATGGGCGTGGTCCTGGTGCGGGTGATCGTGCTGATCGTGATCGTGCAGATCGCCCAGGTGATCTACATGGGCTGCCTGCGGGGGGCGGGGGACGTGATTTTCACCACCATCGCCTCCACCATCAGCGTGACCATCATCCGGACGGCCATATCCTACGTGATGTGCTATGTGCTGGGCTTCGGGCTGGTGGGGATCTGGATGGGAATCCTGGCGGACCAGGTCAGCCGGTTTTTGTTTACCAGCTGGAGGTTTAAGTCCGGCGCGTGGACGAAGATCCATATATAATCCGACACTCATATAATCCGTACTTATGGGAAACATAATAAAGACTGTCTTTACTTATGGAGTTGCCTGTAGTAAAGTATAAACGGATCGGGACGACAGCAAAAATCGTGCCAATCCGGCGGCAATCGAATATCGAAGACATTGTTTGTGGGCGGCGATGCCCAAAGGAGGATTATAAGAAAATGGTTCAGGCGATTGTAGGAGCGAACTGGGGAGACGAGGGGAAAGGCAAGATCACGGACATGCTGGCCAAGGAGTCGGACATTATCATCCGCTTCCAGGGGGGCAGCAATGCAGGGCACACCATCATCAACAATTACGGCAAGCTTGCGCTTCATCTGCTTCCGTCCGGCGTGTTCTATCAGCACACCACCAACATCATCGGAAACGGGGTGGCTCTCAACATCCCCTATCTGGTGAAGGAGCTTAATTCTCTGGTGGAGAAGGGGGTTCCCATGCCCCACATTCTGGTCTCCGACCGGGCGCAGATTCTGATGCCCTACCACGTGCTGTTCGACACCTACGAGGAGGCGCGGCTGGCGGGTAAATCCTTCGGCTCCACCAAGTCGGGCATCGCGCCGTTCTATTCGGATAAATATGCAAAGATCGGTTTTCAGGTCTGCGAGCTCTACGACGAGGAGAGCCTAAGGGAAAAGGTGTACCGCGTCTGTGAGATGAAGAACGTGCTGCTTGAGCACTTATACCACAAGCCGCTTCTGGACCCCGAGGAGGTGTTCCAGGAGATGCTTGAGTACCGGAGTATGGTGGATCCCTACGTGTGCGACACCTCCGCCTACCTCTATGAGGCCATAAAGGCGGGGAAGAAGATCCTGCTTGAGGGGCAGTTGGGCTCCTTAAAGGATCCGGACCACGGAATCTACCCCATGGTGACCTCCTCGTCCACGCTGGCCGCCTACGGCGCCATCGGCGCGGGGATCCCGCCCTACGAGATAAAGAAGATCACCACGGTGGTCAAGGCCTACTCCAGCGCGGTGGGCGCGGGCGACTTTGTCAGCGAGCTCTTCGGAGACGAGGCGGAGGAGCTGCGCCGCCGCGGCGGGGACGGAGGAGAGTACGGTGCGACCACCGGGCGTCCGCGTCGTGTGGGCTGGTTTGACGCGGTGGCCACCCGCTACGGCTGCCGGATCCAGGGAGCCACGGAGGTGGCCTTCACGGTGTTGGACGTGCTTGGCTATCTGGACGAGCTGAAGGTGTGCGTTGGCTACGAGATCGACGGGCAGGTGACCCGTGACTTCCCCACCACCGAGAAGCTCAACCGGGCGAAGCCGGTGTACGAGACGCTTCCGGGCTGGAAGTGCGAAATCCGCGGGATCAAGCGCTACGAGGACCTGCCGGAGAACTGCCGGAAGTACATCGAGTTTGTGGAGAGGGAGATCGGGGTGCCGATCACCATGGTCTCCAACGGCCCGGGCCGGGAGGACATCATTCTGCGCGGCGGGATGCCCGCGTAGTTTGGGGACGACCACACTTAACGACCGCGTCCTGTCAGGGGAATGCGGAAAGACGATGCAAAACAAAAAAATGGCTGGCGTGCGAGAGCTTCAAATCTCGCGCGCCAGCCGATTTTTATTTTTCCTCATCCTTGTCATCCCTCGTCAGCACCCGGCTGATCAGGTTCATGGCGTAGAAGAAAATCGGGATCAGAACCAGGCAGAGCAGGGCGGCCATCAGGTAGTTTGCCGGGGCGCCCGTGACGGCCAGAATCAGGATGACAATGGACAGCAGGATAAACAGGAGCGCGGCGATGAGGGCCGCGATGCGTTTCAGTTTCATAGAATTAAGTCAGATCTCCTTTCGTCAGGCCTCCTCGGCCAGCTCCTCCCAGCGGGCGTACAGCTCCTCTAAGCGGACCGCGATGGCCTCCTTCTCCTTGTTGAGCTCCATCAGTCGCGCCACGTCGGTGTAAACCTCCTCTAAGGCCAGCAGGCCGTCGATCTCAGCGTCCCGGGTCTCCAGGCGGTGGATCTCGTCCTCCGTCTTCTTGAGCTCATTCTGGAGCTTGCGGATGCGGGCCTGCTCCTCCTTCTGCGCCTTCCACTCCAGCTTGCCGGCAGGCGCGCCGACGGCCTCCTTCACAGCGGCGGCGGGGGCAGCGGGCGAGGGGGAGGAAAAGATTGCGGCAGCGGCCTTGCCTCCGGGAATTGAAAGGGCGGGGGAGGGCGTTTCACTTATTCCCGCCTGTCCGGCGGCCGTTTGAAGCTTTCCCATCTGCGGGGAGGCGCTTGCCGCAGCGTTTCCGGTTCCCGCAGCCCCCATGACTCCCAGGGCGGCCAGGCGGGCGAAGTGGGCGGCCTCCACGTCCTCCCTCTTCTCCAGGTAGTAATCGTAGTTTCCGATGTAGTTCACAAAGGTCTGGCCGGTCAGGTCCAGAATCCGTGTGGCGGTCCGGTTGATGAAATAGCGGTCGTGGGACACGTAGAGGACCGTGCCCGTGTAGCGGTTGAGCGCGCTCTCCAAAATCTCCTTGGAGGTGATGTCCAGGTGGTTGGTGGGCTCGTCCAGGAGCAGGAAATTGGCGTCCGAGAGCATGAGCTTTGCCAGGGACACGCGGCCGCGCTCGCCGCCGCTTAGGTCTCTTATCAGCTTGAACACGTCGTCACCGGTGAACAGGAACGAGGCCAGGGTGTTTCTGATCTGGGTGTTGTTCATGGTGGGGTAGGTGTCCTGGATCTCGTCGAACAGGGTCTTCTCCATGTGCAGCACCTGGTGCTCCTGGTCGTAGTAGCCGATGTGCACCTTGGAGCCCAAGCGGATTTCGCCGGTGTCGGCGGGGATCAGCTGGTTGATGATCTTTAGGAGGGTGGTCTTTCCGGTACCGTTGTTGCCGATGATGGCCACCCGCTCGCCGCGCTTGACCTCAAAGTCCACATTCCGAAACAGCACCTGGGAGTCGAAGGCCTTCCCCAGGTCCTTCACGGTGAGCACGTCGTTGCCGCTGACCACGTCCGGCTCCAAGCGGATGTCCATGGTGTCGTTGACCTCCACGGGCTTCTCGAGTCGCTCGATCTTCTCCAGCATCTTCTCACGGCTCTCCGCGCGGCGGATGGACTTCTCTCGGTTGAAGGACTTTAGCTTGGCGATCACCGCCTCCTGGTGGCGGATCTCCTGCTGCTGGTTTAGGTAGGCGCGGATCTGGGCGTCGCGCAGCATGGCCTTCTTGTCGCTGTAGGCGGAGTAATTTCCTAAAAATACGGTTCCCACGCCGCAGTCCAACTCCACGATCTTGGTCACCACCCGGTCTAAGAAGTACCGGTCGTGGGCCACGATGATCACCGCCCCGGTGTAGCTCTTCAGGTAGGTCTCCAGCCAGGCGATGCTCGCCATGTCCAGGTGGTTGGTGGGCTCGTCCAGGAGCAGGATGTCCGGCTTGGTGAGAAGGAGCTTGCCCAGGGAGACGCGGGTCTTCTGGCCGCCGGAGAGGGCGTCGATGGGTTTGGAAAATTCTTCCTCCTCAAAGCCAAGGCCCTTTAACACGCCGGTGATCTCGCTGCGGCAGGCGTAGCCGTTGGCCATCTCGAACTCGTGGCTTAAGCGGCTGTACTGGGAGAGCTTTGCCTCCAACTCCTCGCCGTTTGCCGTCTTCATCTCTGCCTCCAGGCGGCGGAGCTGTTCCTCCATCTCCAAAATGGGGCGCTTCACCTCCAGCAGGGCGTCGTAGATCGTGTCCGCCCCGGCTAGGTCCTGGTGCTGGGCCAGATAGCCGATGGTAGCGCCCTTAGAGAGGGTCACGCTGCCCTCGTCGGGCGCCAGCTGGCCGATGATGATTTTGAGGAGGGTGGACTTTCCCGCGCCGTTGATGCCGACCACGGCCGCCTTCTCATGTTCCTCTATGTGAAAGGAAATATGTTTTAAAATATCGTTGTCCCCGAAGGATTTGCTTATGTTGCTGCATGACAAAATCATGTGAAATTCTCCTTTTTGCGGCCCGGCAATGGTAAGGTTTACAGGCTTTTTTCGGTCTGTGGGCCTATTCAAGTATAATATAGAGGCATATTTTTTTCAAGAACATCGTGAAACATGTTTGACATTTTTTTGACGTATGCTTATAATAAAACTATTAGTGTGATATAAATATGTATAGACTATATTTTGTAGGGAAGGTGACATCAATGGAACGGAAAGAGATCTCTAAGGCAGTGATCGGAAGACTGCCGCGCTACTATCGATATTTAGGGGAGTTGATCGAGGAGGGCGTGGAACGGATTTCTTCAAATGAACTGAGCGCCAGAATGAAGGTTACCGCTTCTCAGATCCGCCAGGATTTAAACAACTTCGGCGGCTTTGGCCAGCAGGGCTACGGATACAATGTGAAATATCTGTACTCGGAGATCGCTAAGATCTTAGGGATTGACCAGCAGCACAACGTGATTATCATCGGCGCAGGAAATCTGGGCCAGGCCATCGCCAACTATACCAATTTTGAGCGCCGCGGGTTTGTGATCAAGGGAATGTTCGACATCAACCCCAAGCTGATCGGCCTGGTGATCCGTGGAATCGAGATCCGCTCCGTGGACGACCTGGAGGTATTTATCAAGGAGAATGAGATTCAGATTGCAGCGCTGACCATCCCCAAGACCAAAGCGCCGGAGATCGCGGACCGCCTGGTGGGAGCCGGAATCAAGGCAATCTGGAATTTCGCGCACACCGATCTGGTGGTGCCGGACGACGTGGTGGTGGAGAATGTGCATCTGTCGGAGAGCCTTATGCGCCTGTCTTACCGTGTCTGCAGTATGCAGGACCAGCGCGACGGCGGAAGCGAAAAATCTTCCAAGTGACGGGGTGCCGAGGAAACATGATACTGGGTGTTGGGACTGATTTAGTGGAAATTGAGCGTATTCGGAAGGCCTGTGAGAGGGACTCTTTTGTGGTGCGCACATTTACAGAGACGGAATGCCGGCAAGCGGGGGGCCATGCCTCCAGGTTTGCCGGCAGTTTTGCTGTCAAGGAGGCTGTGGCGAAGGCGCTCGGAACCGGCTTTCGGACCTTTATGCCCATCGACATCGAGGTGGTCCGGGATGAGCTTGGAAAGCCCTTCGTGCGCCTTTATCGGGGCGCAGAGAAGCTGGCGGCGGAGTTAGGCGTCGCGCGGATTGAGGTCTCCATCAGCGACACAGAGGAGCTCGCGATGGCGCTTGCGGTGGCGGAGGGGGAGCCCTCCGGCGACAAGAGGGAGGTTGGCCTATGAGAACACTGGTTACCGGAAAACAGATGAAGGCGGTGGACGCGTACACCATAGAGACCATCGGCGTGCCGTCCATGGTTTTGATGGAGCGGGCGGCCCTGGCCGTGGCGCGGGAGACGGAGGCTGAGGCCGAAACCCTCGGCGGGGGCAAGGGCGCGGTCAGCGTCTGGTCGGTGTGCGGCACCGGGAACAACGGGGCCGACGGGATTGCGGCGGCGCGGATGCTGCACCTCTTGGGCTACAGCGTGTGCGTCGTGCTCATGGGCCATCCGGAGAAGGGGACGGAGGAGTTTTTGCAGCAGTTAAAAATTGCCCGGAATCTCGGGATGGAGGTCATCGCCTACAGCGAGTGGCGGGAGATGGCCGCAGACTGGGGGAAGGAGAAACGGCTGCTCATCGACGCGATGTTCGGCGTGGGCTTAAGCCGCCCGGTGGAGGGGAGCTACAGGGAGTGCGTGGACCTGGTGGAACGCCTGCGCGCGGAGGGAAAAATCGCGCGGGTGCTCGCGGTGGATGTGCCCTCGGGGATCCACTCGGACACCGGCTCCGTGATGGGCGCCGCCGTGAAGGCGGATGTGACCGTGACCTTCGGGTGGGAGAAGCGGGGGACGCTTTTGTACCCGGGGCGCAGCTTCGCCGGACGCGTGGTGGTGGAGAACATCGGTTTTCCGCCCCTTGAGACCGTGGCCGCTGTCTGCGGGCCAGAGGAGGCCGACGAGCCGAGGGAAGAGGCTGAGGCAGAGGTATTCGCCTGCACCTACGACCGGGCGGACCTGGCGCGGATCCCGGAGCGGGCCGCCTACTCCAACAAGGGGACCTTCGGCAAGGTGCTGATCGTGGCGGGCTCCGAGAACATGTGCGGGGCCGCGTACTTAAGCGCCTTGGCCGCCTACCGGACGGGGGCGGGGCTTGTGAAGCTCCTGACCGTGGAGCAGAACCGGCTGATTCTGCAGTCCAAGCTGCCCGAGGCCATTCTGGCCACCTACACGGCGAGCCAGCTGATGGAGGGGCGCGAGGAGTTCCGGAAGATGATCGACGAACAGTGCCGGTGGGCGGACGTGGTGGTGCTGGGGCCGGGGCTTGGCTCCGAGTCCTACGTGGAGTATTTGGTGGAGGACATTCTGACCATGGCCTGCTCGCCGGTGGTGGTGGACGCGGACGGACTAAACGCCATCGCAGCCCACCCCTATCTGACCTCCTACTTTACAGAGAATATTATCATCACCCCTCACTTGGGGGAGATGGCAAGGCTGATGGGTGAGAGCGTCCGGGAAATCCAGGAGAACCTGGTGGAGACGGCGGTGGAGTACGCGTCCCGCTACGGCCTCACCTGCGTGTTAAAGGACGCCTCCACGGTGGTCGCCTCCAGGGAGGGCGGAATCTATATCAACTCCAGCGGCAACAGCGCCATGGCCAAGGCGGGCTCCGGGGATGTGCTGACCGGGATTATCAGCGGGCTTTTGGCGCTGGGGCTGGAGGAATCCCAGAGCGCAAGGCTGGGCGTCTATCTCCACGGCCTGGCGGGGGATGAGGCGCGCCGCAAAACCGGTAGCCACGGGCTTCTGGCCTCGGAGCTGGCGGACGCGGTGGGCGAGGTCATGCGCTTTGCGGGCAACAGGACAGAGGAGATGCAGAGATGATACCATTTACATATAACCGAGTGTACGCTACGGTGAACCTGGACGCAGTGGAGGCCAACATGGAGGCCATGAGAAAACAGATTCCGGCGGACACCGGGATGATCGGCGTGGTGAAGGCGGACGGCTACGGCCACGGCTCCGTGCCGGTGGCGAAGGCCTTAGACCCTTACGTGGAGGGCTACGCCGTGGCCACCCTGGAGGAGGGGATCATCCTGCGGCGCCACGGGATCACAAAGCCGGTGCTGGTGCTGGGGGTAACACACCCGGACCTCTACGGGGAGCTGATCCGCTGGGAGATCCGCCCGACTATCTTTACACTTGCGCAGGCAGAGCGGCTGTCGCGGCTGGCAGCGGCGGCGGGGGCGCAGGCGAAAATCCATCTGGCGGTGGACACCGGGATGAGCCGGATCGGGATGACCCCGGACGGGGAGTCCGCGGACATGGTGGCCGAGATCAGCTGCCTTCCCGGCATCGTGATCGAGGGCATGTTCACCCACTTCGCGCGGGCGGATGAGCGGGATAAGACGTCGGCTAAGGGGCAGCTCCTGGCCTACATGCGCTTTGTGGACCTTTTGTCGGAGCGGGGGATCAAAATCCCCATGAAGCACTGCTCCAACAGCGCGGGGATTGTGGAGGGGCTGGAGTCCAACCGCCTGAATCTGGTGCGGGCCGGGATCTCCATCTACGGGCTCTACCCCTCGGACGAGGTGGACCGGGAGGCGGTGCATCTGACCCCTGCGCTGGAGCTTAAAAGCTCGATCACCTACATAAAGACTGTCCCCGCGGGCACGCCGGTCAGCTACGGCGGCACCTTTGTGACAGAGCGCCCCACGCGAATCGCCACCATCCCGGTGGGGTACGGGGACGGCTACCCCAGAGGCCTCTCCGGGACCGGCAGCGTGCTCATCCACGGCCGCAGGGCCCCGATCCTTGGCCGGGTCTGCATGGACCAGTTCATGGTGGATGTGACGGAGATCCCGGAGGCCGCGGAGGACGACCCGGTGACGCTCATCGGCAGAGACGGCGGGGAGCAGATCACGGTGGAGGAGCTGGCAGAGCGAAGCGGCGGCTTTCACTATGAACTCCTGTGCGGCATCGGAAAGCGCGTCCCCAGGGTCTACCGAAAGGGCGGGCGAGTCGTGGGCGCAAAGGATTATTTTGAGGACAGTTACCCAGAGATGACCTGGTAGCGGGGCGGGCCGTGTTCCACTTTCACGTTTGAATCATATCTTATATAGTAGAAGGCCATTTTGAAGCATGAATAGAAGGCCGGATGATGTCAATACTAAGGTTAAATATAGATTGACGGAGAGTGAAGACTGTGATAATCAAACGTGGAGATATTTACTATGCGGACTTGCGGCCGGTTGTGGGGTCCGAGCAGGGCGGTGTCCGTCCTGTACTCATCATACAGAACGACATTGGAAACAAGCACAGCCCCACGGTGATCTGCGCCGCCATCACCTCGAAGATGAACAAGGCAAAGCTGCCGACCCACGTGGAACTCAACACCAGGCGCTGCGCCATGGTGAAGGACTCGGTGATTCTGTTGGAGCAGCTGCGGACCATTGACAAGCAGCGGCTGAAGGAGAAGATTTGCCATATTGATGATGAATTGCAGCAGCGGGTGAACGCTGCCCTGTTGATCAGTCTGGCGCTGGATACATAAGAGGCGGCCGGACGTCGAAAATATTCGAAAAATGTAACAGCAGACAGAAAATGAGCCGTCTGCTGTTATTTTTTCGTTGATTTTTCGCCTTTTCTTTTGCGGAACATTGTCTTATAATAGGGGCTGATTATGTGACAGGAGGAAGAGACCATGGCTGAAAACCTTACATTGCATGACGGGGAGATCGTGGAGAACAAGGTTAAGGGCGAGTACTGGGAGCGGAGCTTCTGCCTCTATAACCAGAAAGAGGGAAAATACTGGTTCACCAACGAGCGCATCCTGTTTCGCGCGGGGGCGGCGGCGCTGGATCTGCCCTACTCGGAGATCGACGAGGTGAAGACCTGCAAGGTGGGACCGTTTTTACAGTCCATGCCCACGGGCGTCAAGGTGACTATGCGAAACGGAAAGAGCTACAAGCTGTCCGTCCTGGGGCGCAAAAAAATTGCGGAGTACATCCAGTCCAAGCTGTGAAAACTGCGCAAAAGCCCGGCCATTGACGAAAAGTGGTAATAATGGTATGATAAACAGAGTTATGCCGTATCCTGCAAGGCAGAGCTCTGTTTTTGCATGTTTAAGAGATGAAGGGAGTGTTTTTAACATTTATGGACGATGGCTATTCGCCTGTCAGTATCCTGTTATTGATCGGCTTTATCTTTCTGGAGGCAGTTTTTTACGGATTCGGTTCCGCCATCCAGAACGTGAACGAGGGAAAGCTTGAGGAGGAGATGGAGGGCGGCAGCGAGAAGGCTGCCAGACTGCTCCGGATCGTAAACCGGCCCACCCGCTTTGTGAACACCATTCAAATCACCACCCACCTGGTGGGCATCATCACCGGCATCTTTATCCTTCCGGTCCTGGTGCAGTCCACCTCCAGACACTTCAGATCCCTCGCGGGGCTTGCGTCCGGGCACGCGCCCTACGGGACAGGCACCGCCTGGTACGCGGATCCCCTGTGGTGGAAATGGGCGGGGCTGACGGCGCTTTTGACCGTGGCTTTGATCGTGCTTATTGTCTGCTTTGGCATCATTGTGCCCAAGCGGCTGGCCGCCAAGGAGCCGGAAAAGTGGGGGTACCGGATGCTGCCGGTGGTCTTAACTGTGGCGGCGGTTCTTTTGCCGCTCACCAAGCTGATCAGCGGTGTGGCCTGGCTGGTGCTCAAGATTTTCGGTGTGGAGATGACGGCCGGGGACGAGAACGTGACAGAGGAAGACATTATGTCCATGGTCAATGAGGGACACGAGCAGGGCGTCCTGGAGGCCGGGGAGACGGAAATGATTACCAATATCTTCCAACTCGGTGACAAGGAAGCCTGGGATATTATGACTCACCGCACCAACATGGTGGTGCTGGCCGCAGACATGACGCTGCGGGAGGCGGTGGACTTCATCTTAAATGAGGGGACAAACACGCGCTACCCCGTGTACGGGGAGGACATCGACGACATCGTCGGAATCCTGCACCTGCGGGACGCGATGGCTTATTTTGAGCAGCCGGAGCACAAGGAACAGAAACTTAAGGATATCCCCGGCCTTCTGAGGGAGGCCAGCTTTATCCCGGAGACACGCAGCATCGACACCCTGTTCAAGGAGATGCAGTCCAACAAGATACATATGGAGATCGTGGTGGACGAGTACGGACAGACGGCAGGGCTTTTGACGATGGAGGACATTCTCGAGGAGATTGTCGGCAATATTATGGACGAGTACGACGAGGAGGAGGACTTTATCACAGAGCAGGAGGATCACAGCTATATCATGAGCGGCCTGACGCCGCTTGAGGATGTGACCGACGCGCTGGATATCCGCTTCTCTGAGGAGGACAGCGACACCTACGACACGCTGAACGGCTTTCTGATCTCGCAGCTGGACCGGATCCCGCAGGAGGACGAGCGTCCCCTGGTGGAGTACGGCGGATACCGCTTCCAGGTGTTAAAGGTGGGGAACAAGATGATCGAGACCGTCCATGTGAGCAAAATCTGCGGCCCGGAATCCGGCGACGGGGGAGAGGGAAAGGAAACGAAGAATTTCAATGACGCAGATCGTACAGAACACAAGGGAGATGTTCCAGGATAAAATATTTCTGAAGAAGGCCGTGCAGATTGCCTGTCCGGTGGCGCTCCAGGGCATGCTGAACACGGTGGTCAACCTGGTTGACACGCTGATGATCGGCACCCTGGGCGCTACGGCCATCGCGGCGGTGGGGCTGGCGAACAAGGTCTTTTTCGTGTTCTCGCTGCTGGTGTTCGGGATTGTCAGCGGCAGCGGGATTCTGGCGGCCCAGTTCTGGGGCAGCGGGGACGTGAAGCAGATTCGCAAGGTGCTGGGCCTGGCCGTGATGTTATCCATGGCGGGCGCGGCGTTTTTTGTGGTTCCGGGCCTCCTCTGCCCGGCCCTTGTGATGCGCATCTTCACCACCAGCGAGGCGAGCATCGCCCTGGGGGCCACTTACCTCAGGGTGGCGGCCCTGACCTACCCCTTCATCGCGCTGACCAACGTGTTCGTGGCTATGCTGCGGGCCGTCAACAAGGTGAAGGTGCCGGTGATCACCAGCTGCATCGCCATCGTCATCAACATCATCCTCAACTACATCCTGATCTTCGGTGCCTTCGGCGCTCCGAGGCTGGGCGTGGTGGGCGCGGCCATCGCCACGCTGATCGCCCGGGTGATCGAGGTGTCCCTTGTCATCGGCTACGTGTACGCCACAAAGTCCCCGATCGCGGGGGGCATCCGGGACTTGTTCGGCTGGTCCGGGCACTTTATCCGTAGATTCCTGGACACGGCGGCCCCGGTGATCGCCAACGAGTTCATGTGGGGGCTGGGAACCACCATGTACTCCTTAGCCTACGGGCGGATGGGGGATGACGCAGTGGCGGCCATCACCATCGCCACCACCATCCAGGACATAGTGACCGTGCTGTTCCAGGGGCTTAGCGCCGCGACGGCCGTGATCCTTGGAAACGAGATGGGAGCAGGGAAGCTCAAGCGGGCGGAGCGCTACGCGGTCAATTTCTTTATCCTGCAGTTCATCGTGACCATCGCCGCGGCCCTTGTGGTGTTAGGCATCCGCGGCCCGCTCATAAACCTTTACAGCATCACGCCGGAGGTGGCGCGGGACGTGAACCTGTGTATTCTGGTGTTCGCCCTCTACATGCCGGCGAAGATGTTCAACTACGTCAACGTGGTGGGCGTGCTCAGGAGCGGCGGCGACACCAAGATGTGCCTGTTCCTTGACACCAGCGGCGTGTGGGCCATCGGCGTGCCCTTAGCGTTTCTGGGGGCGTTAGTCTGGAAGCTGCCCATCTACACCGTCTACGCGCTGGTGCTGCTGGAGGAGGTCTACAAGATGATTCTGGGGTATATCCGCTACCGGCAGAAGAAGTGGCTGCGGAATATGACGCTGGATATCGGATAAACGGTAATTTCCACTTGTCAGAGGGAAAAAATCGTGCTAATATGGAAAAGATGTTTACACGGCTATACAGCGAATTACAGACACCATGGACGTTTAGCCGGATTATGAGCGAAATCAGAAACCAATTTAAGAAAGGGTGTTATACGAATGTCAGGACATTCAAAATTTGCCAACATTAAGCATAAGAAAGAGAGAAACGACGCGGCGAAGGGAAAAATTTTCACCGTGATCGGGCGTGAGATCGCCGTTGCAGTGAAGGAGGGCGGAGCAGATCCGGCCAACAACAGCAAGCTGCGCGACGTGATCGCAAAGGCCAAGGCCAACAACATGCCCAACGACACCATCGACCGCGGCATCAAGAAGGCGGCAGGCGACGCCAACGCCGTCAACTACGAGGTGCTTACATACGAGGGCTACGGCCCCAGCGGTGTGGCAATCATCGTGGACACGCTGACGGACAACAAGAACCGCACCGCGGCCAACGTGCGCAGCGCCTTCACCAAGGGCGGCGGAAACGTGGGTACTCCCGGCAGCGTTTCCTACATGTTCGACAAGAAGGGCCAGATCATCATCGACAAGGAAGAGTGCGAGATGGATCCGGACGACTTAATGATGCTGGCGCTTGATGCCGGTGCTGAGGATTTCTCCGAGGAGGAGGACAGCTACGAGGTCTACACGGCACCGGAGGATTTCAGCAAGGTGCGCGAGGCTCTGGAGGCTGAGAAGATCCCGATGATGGAGGCCGACGTGACCATGATTCCCCAGACCTGGGTGGATCTCTCCGACGAGGAGGACATAAAGAAGCTGAACCGGATTTTAGACCTGCTGGACGACGATGACGACGTGCAGGCGGTGTACCACAACTGGAACGAGTAATTGCGATTTGGCGCTTTCCCGCGCGATGAAACGGCGCGGGAAGGCGCTTTTTTTGCGCCTGCGCCCGGAGGTGTGGCGCTCTCCTGGGCGAAAGCCCGGCCCCGGCGCCGCAGCCGGTTCTAAAATTTCTGTAAAAACTTTTTTCAAATCTTCTATCTGTTCAATTCCATTTTCCAGGTTTATGATATGAC
>USJW01000084.1 GCA_900555045.1 uncultured Clostridium sp.
CCATCCTCTACCACTTTGCACCACTTTCTACCACTTGTATGTCCATAATAGTACAGATCATGGGAAATGGCAAGGATTTTTAAAGAAAATCTTAAAAAAAATGAAGCAGCCGCAAAGGATTTTGCAACTGCTTCTAAATATGGGATGTTTCTCAAAAAATATACTAGATCTAGGGTGTATCCATAATTTTCCTTCTATATTAAGTGGAAAAGCCCCGCCCCGGCGGAGGGGATTTACCGGTATGGACGGGGGAGAAAATCCCCACTTCTCCCCCACTTTTTCGAAAAAGTGGGGAGAAATCCCAGCATTTTCGGACCACAGACGGGCCGCGCAAATACTGTGGATGTGCCAAGATATGCCCGATGTGCCGTGGGCGCGCCACCGAAGCCCCAAAAAGCGCTTAATTTTCCGTTTTTTTCTCCACTTCCGCTGCCTTTAGCTTTCTTCTGCGGGTCACGATCACCACCGCAGCCACACACACAAGCGCCGCGGAGAGCAGCTGGGACACGGCGAAGCCGGTGCCCGGGAGCTTTAGCTGGTCGGTGCGCAGCCCCTCGATCCACACGCGCCCTAAGCCGTAGCCCAAAAAGTAGATCCAGAGCATCTCCCCATCGAACTTCTTGCGCTTCCGGTACCAGAGCATGAAGGCCAGCACGCCTAGGTTCCACACGGACTCGTAGAGGAAGGTGGGGTGCACCTGGATGTAGGCCACGCCGTTCTCCACGATCTGCTTGTCCACTAGCTCCTGGGAGATCATGGACGGGTTCACCAGGCTCATCTTGATGCGCATAGCCAGGAGATTGTCGGTGAAGCCGCCGAAGGCCTCACAGTTGAAGAAATTTCCCCACCGCCCGATGATCTGGCCGGTGATGAGGCCTAAAACGCCGCTGTCCGCCATGGAAAAAAAGGACTGCTTTCTCGCCCGGGTGAACACGATCAACGTCAGCACCGCGCCGATGACGCCGCCGTAGATGGCCAGGCCGCCGGCCCGCAGGTTGAAGATCTGCAGCAAATTGTCCTTGTAATTGTCCCAGTCGAAGATCACGTAGTAGGCTCTGGCCCCGATGATGGAGATGATAATGGCGTACAGCGCGAAGTCCAGATACATGTCCGGGTCCTGCCCTCTGCGCTTGGCGTCGGAGAGCGCCACCGCGATTCCGGCCAGCATCCCCAGGCCGATGATAATGCCGTAAAACGCGATGCGAAATCCGAAAATGGACACGCTGTTGCGCATATGGTCTATGGTAATTCCGAGATTGACAAAGCTTAAATCCGCTCCGTTCATAGTTCTTAATTCTCCTTTCACTGCTTACGAGATTCTTCCCCATTTTACAGCGAACACACCAAAAAAGCAATCAATTCTTATATTCCCGGGCTTTTATTTCCATTTGTTTTGTGCTATGATAGTAAAGCTGTAATACGAAGTACATTTAGATAGGAAGGTAAATCACATGAAATTAGGTATTGTAGGACTCCCCAATGTGGGCAAGAGTACCCTGTTTAATTCATTGACCAAGGCGGGAGCCGAGTCCGCCAACTACCCGTTCTGCACCATCGACCCCAACGTGGGCGTCGTTCCGGTTCCGGACGCGAGGCTGGACAAGCTGACCGCCATGTACGACTCCGCCAAGACCACCCCCGCCGTGATCGAGTTCGTGGACATCGCGGGCCTGGTGAAGGGCGCCTCCAAGGGCGAGGGCCTGGGCAACCAGTTCCTCTCCAACATCCGCGAGGTGGACGCCATCGTCCATGTGGTGCGCTGCTTTGACGACCCCAACGTGATCCACGTGGACGGCAGCGTGGACCCCCTGCGCGACATCGAGACCATCAACCTGGAGCTGATCTTCTCCGACATCGAGATCCTGGAGCGCCGCATCTCCAAGCAGGCCAAGGGCGCCTTCAACAACAAGGAGCTGGCCAAGGAGGTGGAGCTGCTAAAGGCCATCAAGGCCCACCTGGAGGACGGAAAGCTGGCCCGCAGCTTCACCCCGGACGACGAGGACGACACCGAGTTCATCGGTTCCTTAAATCTTCTGACCTGGAAGCCGGTGATCTTTGCCGCCAACGTGGCGGAGGGCGATCTGGCGGACGATGCCGCCGGCAACCCGTACGTGAAGGCGGTCCGCGAGTTTGCGGCTGAGAATGGCAGCGAGGTGTTCGTGATCTGCGCTGAGATCGAGCAGGAGATCGCGGAGCTGGACGAGGACGAGAAGAAGATGTTCCTGGAGGATTTGGGGATCACCGAGTCCGGCCTGGAAAAGCTCATCGCCGCCAGCTACCGGATCCTTGGCCTCATCAGCTACCTGACCGCAGGTCCCCAGGAGAGCCGCGCCTGGACCATCAAGGTGGGCACCAAGGCCCCCCAGGCAGCCGGAAAGATCCACAGCGATTTTGAGCGGGGCTTCATCCGCGCCGAGGTGGTCGCCTACAACGACCTGATGGAGTGCGGCAGCATGGCCGCCGCCAAGGAGAAGGGACTGGTCCGCTCCGAGGGCAAGGAGTATGTGATGAAGGACGGCGACGTGGTGCTGTTCCGCTTCAACGTCTGATTTCGCGTTTCCTGTGACTTTACCCGAACATAGATCTGGATTTTGACAAAATCCCTGTGAGAGCAGGCGCCGCCCCAGGCCGTATGGACAGCCGGGCCGGCGCCTGTTTTTGCGTCTGCCCTTAGCAGGTCCTTAGCGCGGCCGCTCCACGATTTTCTTGTCATTTCCGCTTTGCTGTGTTAAAGTATCCCTATAGAATCAAACATAAAGGGATGGTATACCTATGGATCTGATCACAAAGATTGTCGAAACCGTCAACAATTTTCTCTGGGGCGCCCCCATGATTATCCTGCTGCTGGGCACCCACATCTATCTCACCTTCCGCACCGGCTTTATCCAGCGCAAAACCTTCACCGGCATCCGCTTATCCGTCACCCGCGACCCGGACGCCCACGGGGATATCAGCCAGTTCGCGGCCCTGACCACCGCCCTGGCCTCCACCATCGGCACGGGCAACATCATCGGCGTGGGCACGGCCATCGCCCTCGGCGGCCCCGGCGCGGTGCTCTGGTGCTGGCTCACCGGCGTCTTCGGCATCGCGACCAAGTACTCCGAATCCCTGATCGCGGTGAAATACCGGGTGAAAACCCAGGACGGCACCATGCTGGGCGGGGCCATGTACGCGCTGGAGCGCGGCTTAAACATGCGGTGGCTGGGAAAGATTTTCGCGGTTCTCGGCGCCCTGACCGCCTTCGGCATCGGCTGCGGCGTGCAGGTGAACGCCATCTCCAGCATCGTAAACAGCAGCCTCGCCCCGGCCCTCTCCGGCGCCTCCGACAAGGCGGCGGACGTCCTCTCGGCCTATCCCTGGATCATCAGCCTGGCCGTGGGCCTCATCGTGGGCGCAGTCACCTGCCTGGTCATCTTCGGCGGCGTGAAGTCCATCGCCAGGGTCTGCGAGCGCCTGGTACCCTTCATGGCCTTCTTCTACGTGGTGGGCTGCGCGGCGATCCTGGTCGTCAACCGGGCGTACCTGGCCGACACCTTCTCCGTCATCATCCGCAGCGCCTTCACCGAGGTGAAATCCATCGCGGGCGGCCTGGTGGGCACGGGGATCATGATGTCCGCCCGCTACGGAATCGCCCGGGGCCTGTTCTCCAACGAGTCCGGCATGGGCTCCGCCCCCATCGTGGCCGCGGCCGCCCAGACCCGCAACCCGGTGCGCCAGGCCCTGGTGTCCGCCACCGGAACCTTCTGGGACACCGTGGTGGTCTGCCTCATGACCGGCCTGGTGCTGGTCAGCAGCATCATCGGCAACGACGCCATCAGCGTGGCGACCCTGGAGGGCGGTCAGCTGACCAGCGCGGCCTTCGGCCAGATTCCCTACATCGGGCAGCCGATCCTGATCGTGGGGATCATCACCTTCGCCTACTCCACCATCCTGGGCTGGTCCTACTACGGGGAGCGCTGCCTGGAATATCTGACCGGCAAGAAGGGCTTAATCCCCTACCGCGTGGCCTGGATCCTGGTCCTGGTGATCGCCCCGGTGATCCAGCTGGAGTTGGTCTGGAGCATCGCGGACACCTTAAACGCCCTGATGGCCATCCCGAACCTGATCGCGGTCCTGCTGCTCTCAAACGTGGTGGTCCGGGAGACAAAGCACTATCTGAATCACCTGGATGAGCGGGACGAGACGCCGATCCCGACCGTCAAGGGATAAAAATACCGGATAAAATACGGCCGGGCGGAGGACACTAAACGTGCACTCCGCCCGGCCAAACGTTTCCGTTTATTTACTTCTTTCCGTTTCCGAACTTGCTCATGATGATCACCGCGATCATGATGATAAAGATCGCCGAAAAAATTCCCAACATTCCCTTGCCCATGATCTCCAGGGCGATTTCCACATTCGTCAAATTCATATCGTTTTCCTCCTCACGCCGCCATTACAGATACTGGGTAACAATGCTGATCACCAGGCCGCCCGCGATCACGGAAGCCACCTGACCGGACACGTTGGTGCCAGCGGCCTGCATCAGGATGATGTTTCCGGGCTCCGCCTCCGCTGCCATCTTCTGGACCACGCGGGAGGACATGGGGAACGCGGAGATTCCGCAGCCGCCGATCATGGGGTTCACCGGGGGCTTTCCGGCCATCTTAAGGAACACATTGACCAGCTTTGCAAACAGCACGCCGCCGATGGTGTCGAACACGAAGGCCACAAGGCCCAGAGCCATGATCATCAGGGTGGCGGGGTTTACGAACTGCTCCGCCCGCATGCTGAAGGAGATGGTGATTCCCAAAAGCAGGGTGATGATGTTGGCCAGCTCATTCTGCGCCGCCTGGCTCAAAGAGTTGAGCACGCCGCACTCCCGCAGCAGGTTTCCGAACATCAGAAATCCGACCAGCGCCACGGACTGGGGGGAGATGAAGCCGACGATGATGGTCACCGCGATGGGGAACGCGATTCTCATGCCGCGGCTCACGTCGCCGGGGTTGTACTGCATGTGGATGCAACGCTCCTTCTTGGTGGTCACAAGCTTGATGGCGAAGGGCTGGATGATGGGCACCAGGGCCATGTAGGAGTACGCCGCCACCGCGATGGGGCCCATGTAATTGGAGCCCAGCACCTGGGAAACCAGGATGGAGGTGGGGCCGTCCGCCGCGCCGATGATTCCGATGGAGGCGGCATCCTTTAAGTCAAAGCCCATCAAGCAGGCGATCAGGATCGCCGCAAAGATACCGAACTGCGCGGCCGCGCCGAACAGGAACAGCACCGGCTGGCTGAGCAGCGGTCCGAAGTCGATCATGGCTCCGATGCCGATGAACAGCAGGATGGGCATGGCCTCGGAGGCCTCGATTCCCACCTCAAACAGCCACTGGATGATTCCCGCTGCCGGCACCTTGCCCGCCACCAGCTGGTCCACCACGCCGGAGAACGGCAGGTTCACCAGGATGGCGCCAAAGCCAAGAGGCAACAGCAGAGAAGGCTCATACTCCTTCTTCACCGCCAGCCAGATTAACGCGATTCCCACCACGTACATGGCTACCTGCTGCCAGGTCACTGCCGTGATACCTTCTAACAAAAAGCTCATTTTCTTATTTCCTCCCTTGTCTGGTATATAAGTTACATCATTTCTCTGCGCGAAAAGACCGCGCCGGGCTCCGACCTGGCCCTACTGGGCCTCCGCCCGCTTGGTCTCCTTGAGCGTCAGCTTCACGTGGCCCACCACCCGGTCGTCTAGGTCCAGGATCTCGTAGACCGCCTCCGGCGTCTCCACCGTCAGGGGAACCTGCCCGCTGTCCGGGATGTAGCCCAATTGCTCGATCAGGTAGCCGGACAGCGTGTCGCAGAAGCTGTCAAAGTGCAGGTGGAGCTCCTCCAAATCGTAGAGGGCGGTCCCGCCGAGCACCCGGTAGACCTTGTGGGGCTCTAACTCCGTGATCTCCGGCTCCACGGTCTCGTACTCCTCGTGGATATCGCCCACGATCTCCTCGATCAAGTCCTCCAGCGTCACCATGCCGGATACCCCGCCGTACTCATCCACCAAAATGGCGATCTTCACCTTGTTTTTCTGCATCTCCTTAAACAGGGCGTCCGTCCTGCGGTTCTCGGGCACGAAAAACGGGGGCTTGAGTAACGGCCGGATATCCACCTGACTAAACGGCAGTTCCTTTGCGCAGATGGCGAAATCTTTCATGGACAGAATTCCGACAACATTGTCGATCTCCCCCTCGTAGACGGGAATCCGGGAGTGCATGCTGCCCAGGATCTTGTCAATGTATTTCTCAACCGGCTCCTTCAAATCCACGGCAACCATGTCCTGGCGCGGGACCATCACCTCCTTGGCCCGCTTGTCGTCAAAGGAAAAGATGGATGTGATCATCTCTTTCTCTATGTCGTTGAACACGCCGGTCTCACTTCCCGTCTCCAGCATGGATTTGATCTCCTCCTCCGACACCTCGGCCTCCAGCGACTCGCTGTGCATGCCGATCAGCTTCAAAAATCCGCTGGTGGACAGAGAGAGCAGCCGGATGAACGGGTTCATCACCCGGGAGATCATGTAGATGGGCCGCACGCAGAACAGGCTGAAGGTCTCGGCCTTTTGCAGCGCAATCCGCTTGGGCACCAGCTCGCCGAACACGAGGTTAAAGTAAGCCAGAAGGATGGTGACGCCCACCCCCGCCAGAGTCTGGCTGTAGCGAACGCCCATCTGCTCCATCCGCACCGCCAGCACCTGGGAGATGCCCGTGGCCGCCGAAGCGCTGGAGAAGAAGCCCGCGAAGGTGATGGCCACCTGGATGGTGGAGAGGAATACGGTGGAGTCCTTGAGAAGCTGCTGAATCAGGGCAGCCCGCCGGTCCCCCTGCTCCGCCAGCCGGTGGATCTTGTTCTTGTTGACCGACACCACCGCCATCTCGGCTCCCGAGAAGAACGCGTTCACCGCAGTGAGAAATACAAGAAGTAACAGTTGAAATACAATGTCGCCCGATAGAGGGTCGCTGTCCATAATGAAAAAATTCCTCCTTTTTCTATGAAACGATTTTGGCGCTGTTTTCTTTGCGCTTTCGCGTTTATTATACAGAATATTCCTGTGGTTTGTCAGCATAAAAATTATGAAAATTCTTTCAGAAATAGCTGGTTTGTCTGTAAAAACCATTGTTTTTTGCGGTTGCATCTTCGTTTGCCGTGTACTATCCTGTAAGAAAGGCCGCGCGGCGATCAATGGTTTGTCGCAGCCGCGCGCAAAAATAGCGTTACAACCGGAGGATCCCCCATGAAACCTGCACTGATCATCGGCTCAACCGTGGCCGACATTACCGTCAAGCTGCCCGCCCTGCCGAGTACCGGACAGGACGTCCACATCACAGGCCAGTCCATGTCGCTGGGCGGCTGCGCGTTCAACGTCTCCGAGATGCTGCGCCGCTTCCATCTCCCCTACCTGCTGTTTTCGCCGGTGGGCACCGGAATCTACGGCGATTTCGTCCGCCAGAAGCTCTCCGAAAAACAGATTCCCATCCACATCCCCGCCCCGCCGGAGGAGAATGGCTGCTGCTACTGCTTCGTGGAGGCGTCCGGCGAGCGGACCTTCGCGTCGCTCCACGGCGCGGAATATCGGTTTTTACCCCAGTGGTTCGACCTGCTGGACCACGAGGAGACGGGGCCCGTGTACGTCTGCGGGCTCGAGCTGGAGGAGGAGACGGGGCAGGTGATCCTGGACTACCTAAAGGCGCACCCGGCGCCCGAGCTCTACTTCGCGCCCGGCCCCAGAATCGGGCGGATCGGGTGGGACAAGCTCTCGCAGATGCTGGACTTATCGCCGGTGATGCATTTGAACCGGAGGGAAGCTCTGGAATGCGTCCAGGGGTTGAGAAGGGACTGCCCTCATCTGGATTTAAACGCCGCGCCCTCCCCCTTATTCGAGACGGCCCGCGCGATTCAGCGCAGGACCGGAAACGTTGTGATCATCACCCTCGGGAACCAGGGCGCGGTTGTCTGCGGCGCGGACGGCTCCTGCCTCCACATCCCGGCCGTGCCCGCGCACCAGGTTGACACCAACGGCGCGGGGGACAGCCATGTGGGGACCGTGATCGCCTGCCGGATGATGGGGATGTCCTTCGCGGACTCCGTCCGGACCGCGGCCCGGGTGGCCGCCGCCGTGGTGGAGTGCGAGGGCACCGGGCTCTCCGACGAGGCGTTCTGCCGGCTGGGTCTCACTCCCGCTCCGTAAATTCCACGTGCACCAAATCACCGGGCTGCTTGCCGATGGCAGCCCGGATGTCCTTTTTGATTCCCAGAATATGGAACGGCGTTTTCATCCGCACCAGGCTCCCCTCGTACTCCACCCCGTCGAACCATGCGCGGACCTTCACCCGCCCTCCTCCAAATTCGCGCTTCACATCCATGGGAATCTCCACATAGGCCCCATCGATGTCCGGCACCTTTCGGATCACGGCGTCAAATGTATATCGCTTCTCTTCCACGGCAATTCTCCTCACTACTGTGTTTTTCGATGATAGGATTGCCCTTTAAGGCTGCTCTTATGCCTCCTGTACCGCCCGTGCAGGGCAAAACAGGCGCAACTGTAAGCGAATATTAATGATACGGCAAGGTTCCCGCAAAGAAACTCCGCCGCAGGCATGGTATGATAATGGCAGAAAAGAATCAACTGAACTTGTCAAGGAGGAGGCAAAAATGATGAAGCGAGAAAAACAGACTTCCCTGCGCCGGACGTTCTGCTGCCTGGCCGTGGCCGGAGCGCTTGGGATGTCGGCATGCAGTGCAGGGGGCGGAGCCATGGCAGGGACACTCACTGACGCCGCAGCAACCGCGGCCATCTCACCCCCAACCACCGCTCCCAGCGCGCCTTCCGCGCCAGCACCTTCACCCACCGGCGCCGAATCGTCCCCCGCCCCAATTGTCGCGGAGGACGACATTCCCGACCTGTCCGTCACCTACACAGACGGCAAAGCTCCGCTGCCCATCCCGTCCTGCTCGGGCGGCTACACGGTCCTTGTCCCGCAGCCGGACGGCACCACCGCCTCCGTCATCGCCTGCGGTGCCGAACCGTTCCAGGCCCTGATGGAGAGCGATTCTGACATCCCTTACCTTGAGACCGGCAGCGTGATCACACTCACTTTCCAGGACGGAATCCGCCCGGACTCCATCACGATGACGGACCTGCTGCTCCGGGAGGACGGATCCGCGCTCTACAACGAGCGCTCCTCCGCCATCACTGAGCTGAAACCGGAGGGGGACACAATTTCCTTTTCCCTCGAAAAAAACATCTCCGCATGCCTCAGCTCCGCCATCCGGCCGGACGGCTTCTACCGCGGCTTCCGGCTGGTCTGCTCCTGGGACTGCGGAAGCGAGGCGGAGTACGCGTTTATCATCCGTTCGGACGCAATCCCGGGGCCGGATGAGCAGGGTGCCCCTTAACCACGAATCCAACCAGAAAAAACGGGCCGCCCCGCCGCAGAAATGATATCTGCGGCAGAACGGCCCGTCTGCTGTCTGTCCTGAATGATCTGTTAGTCTCCTCCTACTCCATCGCCCATGAAGCGGCCTTCGCCGCGTGAATCTGTGTGGTGTCAAAGACCGGAAGCTTTGTGTCCTCCTGGCGGATCAAAAGCCCGATCTCCGTGCACCCTAAAATCACGCCCTCGGCGCCCCGGGTCCGCAGCTCCTCGATAATCCGAAGATACTCCCTGCGGGATTCCTCCCTGATCACGCCCAGGCACAGCTCCTCAAAAATGATCCGGTTGACAATCTCCATGTCCCCGTCTCCCGGGATGAGCACCTCAATCCCGCGCTCCACCAACTTCTCCTTGTAGAAGTCCTGCTGCATGGTGTAGCGGGTGCCGAGGAGGGCCACCCGGGTGACATCCCGGCGCACCAGCTCCTCGGCCGTGGCCTCCGCGATGTGCAGAATTGGGATATGGACCCGCTCTGCGATCTGCGGGGCCACCTTGTGCATGGTGTTGGTGCAGATCACGATGCACTCCGCCCCCGCCCCCGCCAGGCGCGCGGCAGCGTCCCCCAGAATCCGGCCGCTTCTCTCCCACTCTCCCCGGCTCTGGCACTCCTCGATTTCCTGGAAATCCACGCTGTACATCAGAATTTTCGCCGAGTGGAGACCGCCCAGCCGCTCCTTCACCGCCTCATTGATCAGCTGGTAGTAGGTGACCGTGCTCTCCCAGCTCATGCCGCCGATTAATCCGATTGTCCTCATCATTCCCTCCCGATCTCAGACAAACCGCACGGCGGTTCCGTAAGCCATCACCTCGGCAGCCCCCTGGGCCACGGAGCTGCTGTTGTAGCGGGCTGCCACGATCGCGTCCGCCCCCAGGGACATCGCCTGGGCCACCATGCGCTCGGTGGCCAGGTTTCTCGCCTGCTCCATCATCTCATTGTAGGAAGTCAGCTCTCCCCCGACCAGCGTCTTAAGGCCGTTCATGATATCCTTTCCCGCGTGCACGGTCATGATGCTGGACCCCTTTACCAGGCCGAGCATCTCAATGTTTCTGCCGTTAATTGTTTCTGTGGTGACAATCAGCATATCCCATTCCTCCTTGTTTTTCCTCCGGACAAGCCGGCTGTATTTGCCTTAAGTATATCGCACCCTGGGATATCCCGCATTACATTTTCATTAATTTTCCCAGTCGTTTTCCGCCGCTCTCCCGACAAAAAAGGAGTATTCCTTGTCCTGCTCGGCGTCGATGTGATACGCCTTCTCCACATCGCTGCCCCAGCTGTCGATTCCGCCCACGCCGCGCACCGCGCCCAGGATGCAGACAACGGTCCGCCTGGCGGGCGGCAGCTCCTCCTGGTGGGTGGCGCTCTCCAGCTCCAGCGCCGTGTAGGGCAGGCAGGAGAACGCGAAGGGACGGCCCTCCATGGAGAACTTGATCCCGAAGGGCGTGGTCCCCCGCGCCTCGTTGGCCATGACGCTCCCGCGGACAACCACCAGGGACTCCGTGTCCATGTGCACGCCGCAGTCCTGAGGCACCAGATAGGGCGTCACCGGCAGCCCGTCCACCCGGTACAGGCCGCGCACGCCCCCGGCCATCCGGTCCGGGTAGGTCTCCCCGGAGAGTCCCCGGTATACATAGCCCTGTGCCGCCGTTGGCATCACAAAGCGCAGCCCGAACACCGGCAGCTGGGGCAGCCCCTTGGCCCCGTGATAGTGGACATCCACGCGGATCTCCCCGCCCTCCGCCACCGTGTAGCTCACATCCACCTGCGTCACCGGCACGGTGGGGGTGAGGTAGGTGTAAGCGACGCGGACCTCATGCGCCTCCACGGCCCCCTGATACCGGTTGTTGCCCGGCCCGGTCACTTCCTCCTGCCGCTCCCCGTCCAGGTACACCCGCACCTCGCTGGCGGCAGTGAACAAGTCCGCCCCCATCCACATGGCGGACCGGCGGGAAAAGCCGTTCCCCCGGTCATTGTCCGTGGTGGCCCGCCAGAAGGTGGGGCCGGGCGCCCGGTAGAGCCACTCGTGCCCGTCCAGCACCAGGGATACCGGCCCGCCCGCGCTGTAAGAAAAAATATAGTCAAAGCCCTGGCCATGGACCCCCAGTGTCACGTCCCCGAACACCGCCATGAGCCCACCTGGCCCGTCAAGTCTCGTGCTGTCCATAATAATATCGCACCTCCTGCAAAGCCGGCTTCGGCGTCCTGTCCGCAAACAGGATCCCATTGCCGGAAAATTCATAGTCGGACGGGCGGTCGTCGAAGTCGCCGCCGTAGCGCAGCACCTCCCGCCCCGTCACCTCATCCCGGACAAACAGCGCCTGGTCGATGAAATCCCAGATATATCCCCCCTGGTACATCTCGTAGCGGTCAAGCAGGTCCATGTAGGACTTGAGACCGCCCAGGGAGTTGCCCATATCGTGCATGTACTCGCAGAGGATGAACGGCTTCTTCGGGTTGTCCCGCAGGTACGCCTCCACGCGCTCTGGCGGCGCGTACATCTGGCTCTCCATGTCCGATATCGAGTCCTCGTAGACCCGGTTTTGGAAGACGCCCTCGTAGTGCACCGGCCGGCCGGGATCCATCCGTTTAAAATACTCCTGCATGGCGCGAATATTGTCCCCGGCGTAGGACTCGTTCCCCAGGGACCAGAACAGGACGCTGGGGTGATTCTTGAAGGTCTCGAAGTTGGAGCGCGCGCGGTCCAGCACCGCCTCCCTCCACTGGGAAAGACTCCCCGGCACATTCCAGCTGGGCTCCACCGCGCCCATCTTCTGCCAGGAGCCGTGGGACTCCAGGTTCGTCTCCGCCATCAGATAAATCCCCGCCAAATCGCACATGTAGTACCAGGGAATCTGATCCGGGTAGTGGCAGGTGCGCACGCTGTTTATGTGGTTCTCCCTCAGGACCTCCATATCCCGCTCCATGTCGCCCACAGAGATGGCCCGCCCGGTTCTGGCGCTCCACTCATGCCGGTTCACGCCGTTTATGATCAGGCGCCTCCCGTTTAGGCGGATCACCCGGTCGCGGATCTCGATGCGCCGAAAGCCCACCGGGTAGGGCACAAACTCCACCTCCCCGCCGTCCGGCGACAGCACGGAGAGCTCCAGCTGGTACAGATACGGATCCCGGTTGTCCCACAGGCGGACCTCCGGGATGACAACCGGTCCAAGCCGCATGTCCTCATCGGCGGGTGCCTCCCCGCCCGCCGCGACTCGGCCGTCCGCAGAGCGCAGCGACCAGCGGACGGTGAAATTGTCCAGGGGACGGGAAAACGACTGGGCGGCGGACGAGGAAGTGTCAGGCGCGGCAGAAAATGGCGAGGCGGCGGCTTGCGTGTCGGAAAGCGGTGAAGCGGCGGCTTGCACGCCGGAAAGCGGTGAGGCGGTGGCTTGCGCGCCGGAAAGCGGCGAGGCGGCGTCAGGCGCGGCGGAAAGCCGCAGCTTCAGTGAAAACCGCCCGTTTCGGCAGTCCCCGTCCACCTCCGCCGCGATCCAGAGGTCCTCCACATGCACCTCCGGCTTGGCGTACAGCGTCACGTTCCGGAAAATTCCGGAAAACCGGAAGAAATCCTGATCCTCCAGGTAGGCGGCCGTGGAGCGCTTGTGCACCTCCACCGCCATCACATTTTTCCCCTCCCGCAGGTAGGGTGTCAAATCAAACTCCGACGGTGTGAAGCTGTCCTCACTGTAGCCCACGAACCGGCCGTTCAGCCACAGGTACATGGCCTGCTCCACCCCCTCGAAGGAGACGCAGACGCGCTTGCCCGCAAATCCCTCCTCCAGCTCAAACTCCCGGACATAGGAGCCCACGGGGTTGTACTCTGCCTTGGAGAACTGCCCGGTCTGCGGCCCCGTCTCCGGCAGAGACCAGGCGGGCCGCCTGTATACATGCCCCTCCCAGGGGTACATGGTGTTGATATAGTGAATCCGGTCATACCCGGCCAGCTCAATGTGGCCCGGCACCTGAATCACGCCGAAGCCGGACCGGTCATAGTCCTCCCGGTAAAACTCTGACGGGCGTTCCCCTGCGTTTTTTGACCAGAAAAAGTGCCATGTCCCGTTTAAGGACTGGCACAAGCTGCATATCTTTGACCGGCACTCTTCCCCGGACCGGTAAAACCGGTGATCCGAGTGGGCCGACAGCCGGTTCACCTGGAACACCTGCGGATCATCCAGCCATCTGATATCTGCCTGCATCATCATACCTCCTTGTGATCAAATCATTTAGGACAGTATAGCGGGTTTTGAGCGGACTTGCCATGGTTTTTGTTCCTTTTTCCTGTCATTTTTTTGGAAATGAAGCTGTGAGGCAAAAGAGGGCCGGTTTGGGGCCTCAAGTGTCTCCTCCCCCTACTCGTGCAGCTCCAGCGGCAGCCCGTCCGGATCCTTAAAAAAGGTCATTTTCTCCCCGGTAAACGCATCCCTTCGCACCGGCTCGGCCTCAATCCCCCTGGCCGCCAGCTCTGCCACCACCGACTCGATGTCCTCCACCTTAAAGGCCAGGTGCCTGAGCCCGCAGGCCTCCGGGTAGGAGGGGCGCGCCGGGGACCCCGGGATCCCGAACAGCTCCAGCTCGCAGTTTCCCAGCCTCAAATCCAGCTTGTAGTCCCCCCGCTCAGGCCGGTAATTCTCCCGGATCACCTCAAATCCCAAAAGCTCCGTGTAAAAGCGCTTCGACACCGCATAGTCCGATGCAATGACCGCCACATGATGTATCGTCTGTAAATTCATACTGCTCCTCCGTTCTGTTCATCCGGCTTCCCGGGCGCATAGTCCTGCTGAAAGTGGGGCCTCCCGGGCGCTTCTTCCAATCGCGCCTCTTCCGAGCACACCTCATCCTCTGCCCCACCCCGCAGCCGGAATTTTTCCATTTTTTGTAATATGTACATGACAACTTCTGTCCCTGTAATCGTACACTGACCCACGGCGCATGTCAAGGCGCGCATGTTTTCCCGCCCCGTCCGCATACAATGGGATTGAGTATTTTTAAAGCCGGAGGCGTGCCTTGTCCGTCTTTTTCCAAATTATTTTGATCAACCTGGCGGTCTCCTGCGACAACGTGGGGGTAATCGCCATGGTCACAAGGGGGCTGACGCCCCGCCGGGCCGCCGCCCTTCGCAGGCTCGGCATCGGCTTTGCGCCGGTGCTCACCCTCGCCTTTCTCTGGGCGGCGGGGCGGCTGTTGGATATCTCATGGCTGCACATGCGGATTCTCGGCGGAGCGGCTATGCTCTACGTCACATGGCAAATGATGCGGGAGGGCGCCAAGTGTAGGGCAAATGGGGAAGTCCCCTCCTCCGGCGGCTGCGCCTGTCACGGGAATACCCGGCTCGCAGCCGTCTCCATCGCAGCCTCCGACTTGACAATGGCCATGGAGAACGCCATGGCCGTCCTCTCTGTCCTCTCGGAGGACGGGCGGGTCCCAGGCATGCGAGAGTTCCTGCTCGTGGCCGCCTCCCTGCTTGTCTGTCTGCCCGTCCTGTTTTGGGGTAGCTCCCTGGTAGCCCGGGCGCTGGAGGAGGTCCCGGCCGTCTCCGCCATGTTTGCGGGCTACATGGCCTACACGGCGGTGAATATGATTCTGACGGACGAATCCGTAGCCCTGCTTCTGGCCGCCGCCCACATCCGCCACCCGGCTCTGGCCGCCATGGCATGCGGCGGGCTCACCGCCATCACCGCTTACTGTATGCGGCAGATCATGGGGGGATCCGGATCCACATCCACAGCCTCCCGGCCATCCGGCGCCCCTTCTGTAGCGGCCTCCCTTCTCTCCGCTGCCGCGGTCCTCGCCTACGCCCTGGCCACAGTCCACGTATTCGCCCATCTGGCCCGCGGACCGGTGATCGGCAAAATCGGCGTGAGCCCGGAGCTGCTCTTCGGCTTCTCCCCGTCCGCAGCCGCGGCCTCCCGCGCGGTGGGCGCTCCGCCCCATCTGCTCTCGCTGTTCACCTGCGTCCTGGCGGTCCGCACCGCCACCTCAGCCGCGGGAAGCGCAGCCCCGCTTGCGGCCTTTCGGGCGGTCTGCGCGCGCATTGCCGGGATGATCCTTCTATACACGCTATTGTGCAGCGCGGGCTTTGGGCTGGTGTTCGGCGTGGGACGCCCTGCCCCCCTCGACGCGATCTGCCGCCTGGGGCTGCAGATTCTGCTCCACTGGGCTTATGCGGCCCTGTTCTTCTCCCTGTCAATCCCGGTGAAAAACCGCGCCGCCGCCACGCTCCTGGGCATATCCTGGCTGATGGCGGAGGACATACTGGTGGACGTGTTCTGCTACTCCGGTCACCTGTGGATTCTGGCCGGTTTCCTGCCCGAATACTACATTCACGCCCTGTCCTTCATGCCGCTAAACGCACTTTTGGCGGTGCGGGCCGCCCTCGCGGCCACCATCTTTATTCTCCCGTTTTTCGCGGCCGTGAGAAGGCGGCAGGAACGGCGCAGCCCCGGCCCCATCTAATAGAATTCCTCTGAGAAACGCACAAACCGGAGCATATGCCACGCTCCGGTTTGTGCAAAGCTTCCCTAAAACCAGGAAGCTCCCTGTCTTATCGTTCTCTCAGATACCGCTCAAGCGCCGCTACGAGCTCCTGCTCACGGTACACGGATCCCTCCACGCGCTCCAAAAAACGCGTGTGGTCCTCGGTCTCCTCTGCGTCGGAGTACAGCCATGCGCCCGTCACCCGCTCCTGCTCCACCCGAAACACCAGCTGGTAAATCCCGCGCTCTGCCGCCTCGATCACCATCTCACAGTCCGGGCTCTCCCCGTAGACCCATTCCGGCGCGGTGTAGCGCGCATACTCCGACGGCATATCCTCCTCCATAAGCCAGACGGTCTCCGCCTCGCCGAAGGTCTCTAAAAAACTTTCCTTCAGCCGCTGTCGGATCAGCCCCACCGTGGCCCGGGGCGTGTATTCTCGCAGATTCACCACCCGCTTTTTCACGGAATCCACGCCGTTGGACTGCAGTTTTTTCGCCCCGACGGTCAGCGCGCCGCTCATGACCCCCAGGTCCACATCCACCAGGATGGTCCCGTGCAGCAGCATTTTTCCGTCCTCGCCATAGTAGGCCATCCCGCTGATCTTTCTCCCGTCGATGAGAAAATCGTTGCCCGAGACCTCCACCGGGCGCTCCACCAGCTCCTCAACCACACTGCGCACCATCGCGGTCAGCGCTTCCTCTGAAACCTCCCCCTCCCGGTACAAAAATGTGAAATTTAAGTTGCCCCGGTCCTGGTAGACCGCTCCGCCCCCGGAACGCCGCCTGGCCACCGCGATGCCGTGGTCCGCGCAGAATTCCCGGCTGCACTCCAGGTACGCACACTGATTGTTTCCCAGGACTACGGTGCTGTCGTTCACCCACAGATACAAGATACACTGGCCAAACTCCAGCCCGGCAAACAGCGTCTCCTCCAGCGCCAGATTCTGGTACACCTGGCCCGAGCCAGAGATCACCACCCTATTCATGGTAGTGGATGGGCCCCACAGTGAAGCCCAGCGCGGCCTCGTGAATCACTTCCCCAAGTGTTGGGTGCGGGAATACGGTTTCAATGATTCCCTCCGCCGAAATCCCGTTCGCCAACGCCAGCGTCACAGTGGAGATCAGGTTGGAGGCGTCCGGCCCGGCGATGGCTGCGCCGACCAGCGCACCGTCCGACTCCCTGGCGATCAGCTTGATAAAGCCCTTCCCCTCCTCCATGGCCAGCGCCTTTCCGTTGGCCGCAAACGGGAAACGGCTCACCCGGTAAGCGGTTCCCTCCTTTTTGAGCTCCCGCTCCGTCTTTCCCACCGAAGCGATCTCTGTCCTGGAGAAGATGACCGACGGGATGAACTCATAATCCATATCCCGGTCCTTCCCCAGAATGTTGTCCACCGCGGTCAGCCCCTGGTGGGAGGCCGCATGGGCCAGCTGGATCTTTCCGGTCACATCCCCGATCGCGTAAATATGCGGCACATTGGTCTGCATGTGGGAGTTCACCGCGATGCTCTTTCCGTTCTCCAAGAGCGCGATCCCCGCGTTCTCAAGCTTTAAGCCGTCCAGGTTCGCCGAGCGTCCCACCGCCACCAGCACCTTGTCCGTGACCAGATACCGGTCGCGGCCGCCGCCCTCGAACACCACGATGCACCGGTTGTTCTCGCTCTCCCGGATCTCCTTCACCCGGACGCCGGTGCGGATATCCACCTCGTCGCCCAAATCCGCCAGAAGCTGCTCCACCAGGTCGGCGTCGGTGGTGGGAAGAATCTGCTTCTCGTACTCCAGAACATGCACCTGCTTTCCGAAGGAGGCGTAGATCCCCGCAAACTCCATGCCGATGACACCGCCCCCGATGATGGCGATGGAGTCAAAGTCCTCCTCCAGATCCAGCGCGGTGGTGGAGTTTAACACATTTTTCCCGTGAATTCCCGGGATCGGGAGATCCGCGATGCGGGAGCCGGAGGCGATGATCACATGCTCCGCCTTCACCGTGGTGCGGTTTAAGCCCTGAACGGCCAAAATTTCCCGATCCGACTGGAAGGAAGCCGTGCCCTTTACAAGGCGCACATGGTTGGCCTCAAGGAGCGACTCGATCCCGCCCCTCAGCTGCTCCACCACCTGATTCTTATGCCCGATCACCCGGTGCATGTCGTAGGAGGCCGCGCCGCAGCCGACGCCCACCTGATCCAGGGAGCGGAGCATGTGGTACTTTTCTGCGCTGTTCACGATGGCTTTGGTGGGGATGCAGCCGACATTCAGGCAGGTTCCGCCCACCTTGCCCTTCTCGATTAACACCACGTCCCTGCCCTGCTTGGCCGCGTAGATCGCCGCCTCATATCCGCCCGGCCCCGCGCCGATCACCGCCAAGTCGCAGGTCAGGGTCTCCTTTTTTCCGAAGAGAGACAGTGCGGGGGATGGGGATTTTGGGGTGGGGGCTGCTCCAGCCTTCCCGGAAGCAGTTCCCGGAACTGCCCCAGTCTTCCCGGCAGCTGCTACCGGAACTGCTCCAGCCTTCCCGCCAGCTATCCCCGGGGCCGCCTCGGCCTTCCCGTCCCCTTCCGCGCACACCGCCCGCGCGAACGCCTCGCCGTTTCCGATCTCATTCCCCTCCGCCGTCAAAAGCGCCTCGATGGTTCCGGGGCACTCTGCCTTCACTACGGTGTTTAACTTTCCGCTCTCCGCCTTGAGAAGCGGATCACCCGCCTGAAAGGCGCCGCCCTCCCGCACATAAATTTTCGTGATTTTGTAGCGTTTTTTTGCGTCTGCCGCTTTGAACAACAAATCCATTTTCTTCACCCTCCAAACAATGGGTCCGCCCCATTACACTCACCAGTGGGCCGCAGGCTGCGCCAACGTCCCGCTTGCATTCATCAAAAAGGGACGGCCGCGAAAGTCCCTCCCGCACAGCCGTCCCCTGTTCACACACTGCTATTTACTTTTCTCAATCAAAATCATGCTCGAACTCGTTCACCGCGTCCATCAGGGTGGTGACGGAGTACGCCATGCTGGGACCGCCGCCGAATGCAACTGCAATCATCGCTGCCTCAATGATCTCTTCCCTGGTCGCGCCCGCCTCGTAAGCCTTGTACACATGGTAGACGATGCAGTACTCGCAGCGGTTGTAGGCGCCGATCGCCACGCTGATAAGCTCCTTGGTCTTAACCGAGAGCGCGCCCTCCGCGTAGTTGGTTCCCAGAAGGTTCATAAACGCCTGGACATGCGCCTCGTTGGTCTCCCCCAGCTTTCCCAGACCACCCACAAAGTCATTCAGCATTGTTCTCACATCTTTCATCACTTAAGCCCTCCAATTCATTTTTCTTGCAACGCTAATACTTAGCATTGCAAGTATTATGATAATAATATAACACGGAATATATGGTCTGTCAACCCTCTTCCGTGTTGTCCAGCATCTGATTCAGCACTTTTTTAAATATCTCCAGCTCTTCCTCCCCGATTCCCCGAATGGCGTCGTCCTTGAACTGCTCCGCCCGCTCGGTGAGTCCCTCGTAGAGCGGTCTTCCCGTCTCCGTCAGCTCCAGATAGCGCACGCGCCGGTCTGTCTTCGAGCTGACCCGCCGCACCATCTTCTCCTTCTCCATCCGGTCCAAAAGCCGTACCACTGTGGACTCCTTTGTATTCATCCGGTCCGCCAGCTGCTTCTGTGTGATGGGCGGGCAGCTGTCGATGTAGTACATGGCAATCCACTGCACACGGCTGACGCCGCTCCCCGAAAACCGGTCCTCCAGGCGCTCCGCCAGGGTCTTCGCTCCTCTGCTTGTGATGTAGGCAATACAATCCTCCAACCGGAACATATAAGTCCCACCTCCCTCCATGCCTCACATATGTCTTGTTCTGAAATTGAGTATACCATCCACGCTTTTAGGTGTCAATCACCGGTTTTCTTTGGAGCGGACAGGCAAAAAAACGAGGTGTTCATGGACAGAATCCCCTGATAATGGTAGAATATTAAAAACGCCAAGGTTTAAAGGCACGCCTGGCAATTCGATGTTATGGAGGGAACAATATGAGAAGGTCTACGGTATCATTGATTGTGACGATACTATCCGGTTTGGCCGGCCTCTATTTGGGTGCCATGCTAAACCTTGAGGGCTATTTGGGCATTGTTATCGCTGTTGCGGTGACTGGTTTTTTCATTATTCGCGCAATTGAAGATAAAAAGTAGACAGAGCGCTGACGAGGTGATTGTGATGAAAAACATAATTGGAGGGATCAGCATGAAAAAGCTCGCTATTCTTTTTGCAATGATTATCAGCATGGCTGGTCTGACAGCGTGCGCAAGTGCGCATGCAAATGAGTCTGATCAACTGACCATTGAAATGGAGATGGATAAAGATTATGATGTCACGGACCCGTTTGTCAATGCCCGGCTATTCTGTGTATCTGAGGATTTAGACAGTGTCACCGCCGTCGTGTCTCTGAAAATGGATGGGGAACGCGGCTCGTTAGAGGTAAAGAATAATAAGACAAACGAGGTTCTATGGAGCAAGGCATGGAGCGATGATATTGACTTAGAACCATTTGCAATTTCACTTGAAGACCTGAAAAAGGAAAATGAGTATGCGATCTATTTTACAGGGACAAAGATTGACAATGCCGCAATGGAAATGACCTTTGAGAGTGATTTGGTGAAGGAGAGAGAGCGGCCTTTATAGTGGAGCCATTTGAAATGAAAAAATATGGATTGCAAATCGCGTATGTTTGCCTATTGTCAGCCTGCCTGCCGCTTCTTTTCGCATGGCTGTGGCTGCTAACTCCGGTGCTGGAGCATTTTGTGGAAGGAACGTCCGGATATATTCTGCTGACCGTTGGACTGCCCGTTTTTTTATACTGGGGTGTGGTGGTGTTACTCGGAATCGCAAATGCAGTGCATGCATTCCGAATCTGTAAGATGAATCAGGAAGTGGAATGTGTCAACAGCATGCTGATTTTGAAATATGGATTGGTGCTATTTTTCTGTATCAATTTTATCGCTTTGGTGTGCTGGTACTTTGCAGTCACCCTTGGGATCATGGTGGTCTCGCGAGGCACTGCTCTGTTTCTTTCGCCCGTGCTGGTTCCGCTGCTGATTGTATGGATCGGTCTGGCGGTGGTTGGAACTTGGCTGGCAATTCTACCGGGTTCATGCTACAGCATGCAAGTCCTTCGCTTGGCATACAGACAGGGAAAACTAAAACGAGGAGCTGTGATCTTACATGGCCTGCTGCAATTTGTTTTTCTGGCAGACGTGCTTGACACAATGTACCTTGCAGTGAAGCTGTATGGCAGAGGAAAAAGAAGCTCCATCGCGGTGGCTGCCCTGTATGTTCTTGTGATGGCGGGAATTGCGGCGTCGGTTTTTGTGATAAAGTAACACAGTGAAATGAAGAATGGAATGAAGCTGCCAAGGTTGCAACTCTCGGTTGGTTTGGATAAGAATAAATTTAGATGCTAAATATTTTGAAAATCTATTAGTTGAGTATGACATCAATACCACAATGTATCCAGTGATCTTATTCGCTTAT
>USJW01000085.1 GCA_900555045.1 uncultured Clostridium sp.
GTATACTATGAAAGCATGTATACACAACAGTAACGATTCAGCCGTGCGTCAGTTTGCGCGGACTCAGGTTTTCTGCCAGCAGGAATGTGATACGGATATCACCGATGTCACCCAAAACTGTTGCACAGCTGAATCGTTACGGAAAATTATTGAAGAAAGAGGGTTAGAATTCCATGGGTTTGGCAACTTTTAAAGGCGGTATCCACCCGTACGAGGGCAAGGAACTGTCAGAAAACAAACCGGTACAGGTTCTGGAACCGAAGGGCGAGCTGGTTTATCCCATGTCCCAGCACATAGGCGCCCCGGCGAAGCCGCTGGTTGCAGTTGGCGACCACATACTGGCTGGTCAGAAGATCGGCGAAGCGGGAGGCTTCATCTCCGCCAACGTCATCTCCTCCGTGTCCGGTACAGTGAAGGCGATTGAGCCGAGACGCATGGCCAACGGAGCTATGGTACCTTCCATTATCGTGGAAAACGACGGGGAGTACAAGGGAATTGAGGGCCTGGGAGAAGACCGGGATCCGTCTGCGCTCTCCAAGCAGGAGATCCGTGACATTGTGAAGGAAGCAGGTATCGTAGGACTTGGCGGTGCTGGTTTCCCGACTCACGTGAAGCTGACTCCCAAGGACGAGAACGCGATCGAGTACATACTGGTGAACGGCGCTGAGTGTGAGCCGTACCTGACCAGCGACTACCGGATGATGATCGAGGAGCCGGAGAAGATTGTGGGCGGCTTAAAGGTGATCCTGCAGCTGTTCGACAACGCCAAGGGAGTGATCGGCATCGAGAACAACAAGCCGGAGGCCATCGCAAAGCTGACCGAGATGGTGAAGGACGAGCCGCGCATCACGGTATGTCCTCTGATGACAAAGTATCCCCAGGGCGGTGAGCGTTCCCTGATCTACGCCATCACCGGCCGCAAGGTGAACTCCTCCATGCTGCCCGCGGATGCCGGCTGCATCGTGGACAACATCGACACAGTTATTTCTATTTATATGGCGGTCTGCAAGAGCACGCCCCTGATGAGAAAGATCATCACCGTGACGGGCGACGCGATAACGGATCCCAGAAACTTCAGCGTAAAGCTGGGAACCAACTACCAGGAGCTTTTGGAGGCTGCGGGCGGATTTAAGACCGAGCCCGAGAAGGTGCTGTCCGGCGGCCCCATGATGGGCCAGGCCCTGTTTGACTTAAATATTCCGGTGAGCAAGACCAGCTCCGCCCTGACCTGCTTCACCAAGGACCAGGTGGCGGCGATGGAGCCCACGCCCTGCATCCGCTGCGGCAAGTGCGTCAGCGTCTGCCCTAGCCACATCGTGCCGGTTATGATGATGGATGCCGCGCTTCACAACGACTGCGAGAAGTTCGAGAAGCTAAACGGTATGGAGTGCATGGAGTGCGGAAGCTGCACCTATGTATGTCCGGCTAAGCGTCCGCTCACGCAGGCGTTCAAGGAAATGCGCAAGACCGTAGCGGCCAACCGCAGGAAAAAAGGGTAGGAGGGGACAACTGTCATGACTAAATTATTAAATGTATCATCATCCCCGCATGTGAGGAGCAGTGAGACCACCCAGAGCATTATGATGGATGTGGCGATCGCCATGATCCCCGCTACCGCCTTCGGCGTGTTCCACTTTGGCCTCCATGCGCTGTTAGTAGTGCTCGTAACCGTTGCAGCCTGCGTGCTCAGCGAGTACATATACGAGAGAGCAATGAAAAAGCCCATCACCGTCCGCGATCTGAGCGCGGTTGTGACGGGCATGATCCTGGCGCTCAACATGCCCCCGGAGATTCCGGTGTGGATTCCGGCGCTGGGCGGTATATTCGCCATCATTGTGGTGAAGCAGCTGTACGGCGGCCTGGGACAGAACTTTATGAACCCGGCTCTGGCAGCCAGATGCTTCCTGTTAATCTCCTTTGCCGGCAAGATGACCGATTTCACCAGCAAGGGCGGAAGCTACCAGTTTGACGGTATCTCCGGCGCGACCCCTCTGGCAACCTTAAAGAGCGGCGGCGTGGTGGATGTGCCGGCCATGTTCACCGGTAACATCGCAGGTACCATCGGCGAGGTGTCCGTGATCGCACTGCTTCTGGGCGCAGCCTACATGCTGGTCAAGAAGGTGATCACCATCCGCATCCCGGCGGCCTACATCATCACCTTCGTGATCTTTATCGTCCTGTTCGGCGGACACGGAATGGACTTTAACTTTATCGCGGCTCACTTATGCGGCGGCGGCCTGATCTTCGGCGCCTTCTTTATGGCGACCGACTACGTGACCAGCCCCATCACCCCCCTGGGCCAGATCGCCTTCGGCGTTCTGCTGGGAATTCTGACCGGACTGTTCCGTCTCTTCGGCGGCTCCGCAGAGGGCGTGTCCTACGCGATCATCATCAGCAATATTCTTGTACCGCTGATTGAGAAGGCAACCCTTCCCAAGGCATTTGGAAAGGAGGGCAAGTAATATGAGCAAAGCAGGATTTATGAAGGACGCGGTGACTCTTTGCATCATCACGCTGATCTCCGGCTGCCTGTTGGGCGGTGTGTATCAGCTGACCAAGAACCCCATTGAGCAGGCCAACATCGCGGCCAACAACAAGGCATACAAGACCGTATTCAACGAGGCTGAGACCTTTGACGCGGACGACGCCTTAAACGCAGCCGTCGAGGGCTGCAACACGGCCCTTGCCACCATGAACTACGGAAACGTGGCCGTGGACACCGTGCTCAAGGCCAACGACGCCAGCGGAAACCAGCTGGGCTACGTGATCGTATCCCACTCCAACGACAGCTACGGCGGCGTGGTTAAAATCTCCGTCGGCTTAAAGGAGGATGGCACGGTCACCGGAATTGAGTTCCTGGAGATCAGTGACACTCCCGGTCTGGGCTTAAAGGCCAAGGAGCCGGACTTCAAGGACCAGTACGTTGGCAAGAACGCGGATGCCCTGTCTGTCAAGAAGGGCGGCGGCGCAGGCGAGACCGAAATCAACGCCATCAGCGGTGCGACCATCACGTCCAGCGCTGTGACAAACGCGGTCAACGCTGCTTTATATTATGTGCATAACTGCATCAATCAGTAGGAGGTGGGAAGATGAACAAATGTACAGAACGTTTATATAACGGTATTGTGAAAGAAAACCCGACCTTCGTGCTGATGTTAGGTATGTGTCCGACCCTGGCGGTTACCACTTCGGCGATCAACGGCCTGGGCATGGGACTTTCCACTACCGTAGTTTTACTGTTTTCCAACATGATTATTTCCGCGCTGCGAAAGATCATTCCGGACCGGGTGCGTATTCCGGCCTACATCGTTATCGTGGCGTCCCTTGTTACCATCGTGCAGCTGCTGCTTCAGGCGTATGTGCAGAGCCTTTACTCGGCGCTCGGCATCTACATTCCCCTGATCGTGGTTAACTGTATCATCCTCGGCCGTGCGGAGTCCTACGCGTCCAAGAACGACGCAGTCTCCTCCACGTTCGACGGAATCGGCATGGGCCTGGGCTTCACCATCGCTCTGACCTGCATCGGCCTGGTGCGTGAGCTCCTTGGCTCCGGCGCCATCTTCGGCAAGGTTCTGATCCCCGAGGATTTCCACATTGCAATCTTCGTGCTGGCTCCCGGCGCATTCTTCGTGCTGGCGATCCTGACCGCGCTGCAGAACAAGTTCAAGGCGCCCAGCGCCACCAACGGCTCTGTGCCTCAGTCCAAGCTGGCCTGCGGCGGAAACTGCTCCACCTGCACCGGCTCCTCCTGCATGGCAAACCATGAGATCCTGGACACCAGAAAGCGCCAGGCGGAGGAAGAGGCTCTGGCGAAGAAGAAAGCGGCTCTGGCTAAAAAGGAAGCGGAGTTAAAGGCCGCGACCGCCAAGAAAGAAGATTAAGGAGGGTGGATAAATGAAAGATTTATTGTTAATTGCCATTGGTTCCGCTCTGGTCAACAACGTGGTGCTGAGCCAGTTCTTAGGACTTTGTCCATTCCTCGGCGTATCCAAGAAGGTAGAGACCTCCGCCGGTATGGGCGCGGCCGTTATCTTCGTTATCACCATCGCGTCGGCTGTTACCAGCCTGATCTACAACGGAATCCTGGCCAACGAGGCCATTCACCTGGAGTACTTACAGACCATCGTGTTCATCCTGGTGATTGCGGCCCTGGTACAGTTTGTAGAAATGTTTTTGAAAAAGTCTATGCCGTCCCTGTATGAGGCGCTGGGCGTTTACCTGCCCCTGATTACCACCAACTGTGCAGTTCTGGGCGTGGCCCTGACCAATGTACAGAAGTCCTACAACTTCGTGCAGAGCGTGGTGAACGGCGTCGGTATCTCAGTGGGCTTTACCATTGCGATTATCATGCTGGCCGGTATCCGGGAGAAGATTGAGCACAACGATATCCCGTACTCCTTCCAGGGATCTCCCATTGTTCTGATCACATCGGGACTGATGGCAATCGCATTTTTCGGATTTTCCGGATTAATTTAGAAGGAGGAGAAGGAAAATGGTTACAGGCATTATTTTAGCGGCAGCGGTTGTAGGTATCCTGGGCATCCTGATCGGTGTGTTCTTAGGCGTTGCCAGCGAAAAGTTTAAAGTAGAAGTAGATGAGAAGGAAATCCTCGTCCGCAACGAGCTGCCGGGCAACAACTGCGGCGGCTGCGGCTACGCGGGCTGTGACGCGCTGGCAAAGGCCATCGCTGCCGGCCAGGCGGATGTGGGGGCCTGCCCGGTGGGCGGCGCTCCCGTGGCGGAGAAGATCGGCGCCATCATGGGCGTTGCCGGCGGAGCGTCCGACAAGAAGGTTGCGTTCGTGAAGTGCTCCGGCACCTGCGACAAGACGAAGGTACAGTACAACTACTACGGCGTGGACGACTGCCAGAAGGTATCCGTTGTCCCCGGCGCCGGCGAGAAGGCCTGCACCTACGGGTGCATGGGCTACGGCTCCTGCGTGAAGGCCTGCGCCTTCGACGCCATCCACGTGGTGGACGGCGTTGCCATCGTGGACAAAGAGAAGTGCGTTGCCTGCGGCAAGTGCGTGGCCTCCTGCCCGAACCACTTGATCGAGCTGGTTCCCTACAAGGCGGAGCACCTGGTGCGCTGCAACTCCCACGACAAGGGCAAGGACGTGAAAGCGGCCTGCGCAGCCGGATGTATCGGCTGTACGCTCTGCACCAAGCAGTGCGAGTTCGACGCCATCCACATGGAGAACAACCTGGCTGTGATCGACTACGAGAAGTGCACCAACTGCGGCAAGTGCGCGGAGAAGTGCCCGGTGAAGGTAATAAAGTAATATTTGCTATTATTTCAGCAGCAATGAAACCTATCGGCGCTGTCTGGTTTCCAGAATTGGAGACCGGACAGCGCCTTTGTTTTTATGCGGCTATATATCCGTATAAAGAACAGCTGGCAGAAACGCTGGAACAGGAGGGACACAACACAAAAGAACTGCTAAACAACCTTCGCGGTGGAATCGCTGGTATTTGAGTCTGGGACAACGGGAAATATCGAATTGAGGAAAAACAGAAATGGATATTCACAGCCCTATTATTCTTGTACTATGCGTTTCGATGTAGTACAATAAAGACAATTATTATATTATGTTTTTATCAGGAGAGAGGGGGAGAAGATGGCAAAGGTTGCTTATTCTGAAAAAGAACGGGAGCGGGTTCGGGAGGCTCTTGTCGCCACAGGCCTTGAACTTATGTCAAAACAAGGTATTCAGCATACTACTGTGGAGCAGATTTATAAAAGAGTGGGGATTTCACGCACGTTCTTCTACACCTTCTTTCCGACAAAAGAGGACTTCATTGTTGAGATTTTGTACCTACAGCAGCCGAAACTGATTGCTTATGCCCGGAAACTAAAGGATGATCCTGCGCTTAGCTGGCGGAATAGTTTGACAAAATTTCTTAATTCTTTATGTTATGGTCCTAAATATGGGATTCTTGTTTTAAAACTGGAAGAACAACAGTTTTTGTTCAAGCGGCTGACCGAAAAAAGTCGTGCGGTGTTCCGGGAAAAGCAGTTCCACTTTTTTAATATGCTGTTACAGATTTGGGACATCGATGTGGATATGGAACAAGTGAAGCTGATTCTTAATCTTTCCATCATTACTGTAATTACTTCTCGGGTGTCACCAGACATGTTTCCCTTTCTGCTCCCCGAGAGTACGAATGCCACGGTGGCTTTTCAGGTTGAAACACTGATTGATTATCTGGAAACGCTGAAAAAGAAAATCTGATTTTTAAATTTACAGAAACCTTATATCCGCCTAAATACTATGCTGCTGCCTCCTGTTTAGGCGGATATATATCAGACTAAATAAAGATAAAATTTGAAATTTATCTTTATTTATGAGCAGCTATCCAAAGGCATATGCTGAAACGTATAGGTGGTGGAACAATGATAAGATCATTGGCATTATCGGAGGAGGCTCTATGATTGATTTAAAAGATTTAGAACAAAACGCTTTGGATATTTTGGCCTTTGACGGCGATGTGCGCGACACGCTGGCCGAGTTTCGCCGTGCCTGGGGCGAACAGGTCCCGGCTTTGCTGGGGGAACGGTTTGAGGCGGTAAGCCTGCAATATATGCCCTTGCCCCATGAGAAGGGCGTACAGGCGCTGGGGCAGGAGCTGACCGCCTGGGGCTGGGGTCTCTATGACTTTGACGAGGAGGATGAGTATGCCTTTGTCCTCATTTCAGAGACGGAACGTGATGTCTTTGAAGCTCAATGCCGCAGGGAGGGCCACTACTTCAGACAGATGAAGCAGCCCCGGCGCAAGTGGGGGCAGCCAGCAAAGGAGCAAGACCCCGGACAGCTTATGCCCTGTGAAAAATATGTCCTGTCGTCTGAGGAGTATAATTACTTTTTCAACTCCCTGTCGGGGGACTTTGCAGCGGGAGAGTGGAGACGCGGCAGTGATGAAAAATGGCGGGGCGGATGCGTGGCAGACCTGCGCCATCGACCGCCCCGGGTAACCCGGGACAAGAGTCTGACCAATTTCGGAGGCATCCGCTATTCGCCGGAAACGGGGCTTTACGCCGCAACCTCCGCCCGGGGAACGACCGGCAAGGTGCTGGTGAATCGAAACCCGGCCAACCTCAACTGGTTTGAGCCCTCCCCCGTCAGATACGACGGCCCGCCCCAGACCCTGGTGTGGTGGGGGAATACTCTCTGGGCGGGCGACACCTGTAACGTCACCCGGATTGAAATGACGGAGCGTGGCACCCGGAAGGATGTGCAGAACTGGGAGCTGCCCAAGGACGATTGTATGCTTCCGCATCCTTACTGCATCGTGCCCGATGGCCTGGGTCGGGTCTATTTTTCCAACGAATGGCGTGACGGGAAAATCTATAAATGGGAAAACGGTCAGGTTGCGGAGCACCCTTTCCATCTTGACGGCTATGACCATCTCTCCGAGGCGGTTCCCGTCCCGGGCAACGGGCACGTCTACATGATTCACATGGTCGGCGGCAAGAGGGTAACGGACAACCTGCTGGAGCTGGACATGGACACCGGACGCTGCCGCATTGCGGCCCTCCCAGGTATGGGCGAGGGGCTGAGTCTGCGCTGGTTTACCGGGGACTGGCTGCTGGTCCAGGGCAACGGCGAAGTGCTCTCAGATGACCTCGCCCAGTTGGTCAATGTCGCCACCCGGGAGGTACTCCGCATCCGTCCGCAGATGTTCGGCGGGGAGAAGCTGCAGCACATTGGCATGACGACCGACGGCGCCGTGGTTCTGGTCACCCGTGGAACCGGTGGAGTGCAGATATTCCGCTACCCAGCAGACTTCTGGGAGTTTCTGCGCACGGCAGGCAAGCCCAAAAAGCTGGAGCCATGGCGGGAGTATCCGTCCTCTTACCCGGATATTCCCTTTGCGCTGACGCCGCCCTTCCCACGCAGGTATCGTATGAAAAAGACCGGCGAGCCGACATTGAAGTTCAAAAACTTCAACTTTAAGCTGGCAGTCACACAGGTGCTGATGTATGAAAAGCATCTGTTAAAGCCGGAGTTCGACATTTATGAGTTCTCCAAGGAATATACCGGCCGCAGGATTGACCCACAAAATGAGGGGTATGAGGATATGATTCCTGAGGCGGCAGAGTGGTTCCACCGTTATCCCATCCCGGCGCGGCTGGCCCCGGAGCTCACGGAAATCAACATGGATGGCGGCGATGACATTAACTGCCAGCTTGCTCCTCAATGGGACGGGGAGGATGATTTGTTTAGCCTGGACGCTTTGGAGGAGGCAGAGGTACGGCAGTTTCCCAATCTGAAACGTGCTTCCATCTTTACCTCCAACGAGCAGGCGGTGGTGCCGGTGCTGCGAAACTGTGGTGTGGAGGTGGTCAATGCCTATGATGTGCCCTTTGAAGTATAGTACGTATGATTGGCAGAAGACGGCAGAGACAGGTTTGACGAAAAAATTGCAGACTGGAGCGAACCAGCAGAAAGGAAATTATATGGGAACCGGATATGCGCAAATCTACAACTATGTCATGATTGACAGTATCAACGGCAATCCAATGAAAGCGTTTCATGTTGAGAAAAGCAAAAAGAAAAAGGGCCTATTGGCGCCCCGGGTGGAAATTGTTTTTCTTTCTCCGGGTACCTATGAGATAAAAGCCCACGGAAAGACCTATCAAAAAACGCCGGGGGTTATCACCGCAGAAATGGAAGCGGGAAAATATTATTGCCTGGGAGCAGATGAAGATGGGCTTTTTCTGGAAGAACGGTCTTATGAATGGACACAGAAATAAACGTATGTGATTTACAACAGGGAGGGACATTATTATGGGACTTTTCAGTAAGCTATTCAAGGGACCAGAGGTGGATCAGGCGAAGAGTGATGCCAATCGAAAGAAGATGAGGGCTCTGTTTAACCAGGTGGTAGAAAACGGCGACAGCTATCAGATCCTTTTTGGTTACACGGAGGACGTAAAGATGTTCAACTATGGTCTGGTGCGTGGAAGCAAGACGAAAATCGGAAACCTCATTGTGGGCTGGAATGAGGATACCATGACCATCGTGGTGGTGCCTACCGTTCCCGATTTATCCGGCTGTGGCGATCCGGTGTATTACCGCCGCTCTGAAATCCACAAGGCATACCAGAACAAGTATCCCGTGGACGCGTTTATCATCTACCCCAACCGAAAAGGTTACATCGGCATCCGCGTCTATGAATGGCTGGATGATGAATCGGTGTACATCTATGTTTCCCAGCCGGAGGAAGTAAAGGCATTTACAAACTTCTTTATGACCAAGTTTAAGACGAAGTAGGGGGAGGGTAAAATGCCCTGGGAGGCTTGAAGCGGCTGATTTTCCGCAAGAAAAAGCCCACCGCCTGGCATTCCCTTCCGCCGGATATGGAAAATACTTACAAGGAGGAGAATTGAGCAATGTTTGATTTGGACGAGATGATGAAGCGGGCGCAGGCTGCCAGTGACGCAGCCTCCAGGCAGCTTCATGAATCAATGGAAAAGAGTCGGAAGATTGCGGAGCAAATGCAATCGGACGTGGAAAAAGAGGAGTCAGCCAATCAGCAGCGCCAGGTGGAAATCCTGGGCCAGATGTTCACCCCGGAGACTATGGCTCAGATGGCGGACAACCAGGATCAGATTCAGGCGGAGGTGGCCCGTCAGGTGGCGGACTGCGCCGCTCTGGGTGTGGAGGGTATGATGGGGCAGCTCTTTGGCGAGGACATGGGGGTGATTGCCGCCGCCTTAGAGACTTTGTCCATGGAAGAGGACGAGGACGGCGAAGCTATGGAAGATGAGGAACGGGAGTTCGATCTGGCGCTGGAACAGGAGCTTTATCATATTCTGGAGGAAAAGCTGTCCGGGCTGGACGCTCTGCCGGAACCGGAGCCGGTTTTCTATGACAGAGACGATGCCCGCTGGAGCCGGTTCGGAATCCTGTTATCCGGCATTATTTCCATGCTGAACGGCCACGAATTGGACGGCATGGACGTGGAGGAGCATATTCCCGTCATGGAGCAGCGTATTGTCTCCCTGGTGCGTCGCTCCTGGGGCATAAATGGCCGGAGTGAGCTGCTGGATACGATCCGCTATCTGATGCAGGAGGGCTATGTATTGCGCTATCAGCTCTACTGTGAGGCAGAAACACCGGAGGCACTGCTGGTAGAAGACGTGGACGAGGAGGAACGGGATTCAATCTGCCGGGGCTGGCGATTCGTTCAGCACTTCAAGGACCAGTATCACCCCAACTTCTTGCTGGGCTGGGATGTAGGCCGTGCGGCTATGCTGGCCCGTTGGGGCTGCTATCTTGGGTGGCTCACTGAGGGAGAGGCTGTAGGCATTTTGTGGGAACTTTCCCAAAAGGTGGTTCGGGGGTTGCATAGCTGGCGGGAATTCGCTCGGTCCTATCTGTTCGGGGGTCTGATGTGGAAACTGCTGTGCGGTGATACGGCTGCGGAAAGTTATCTCAGCTATCTGGCAGACGCTGCCACTGATTTGCTCACTGGAAAAGCGGAAGATAACGAGGGACAGTGGAAAGATTGCCCTTGGCCGGAGGCCTGTAGGATGGGTTTTCAAATCTGATATGCTGTACTGCCATCGAATACACGGAGACGCCTGAAAAGATACAGCTTTTAAAATGATCGCACCAAAGAAAAAAGGGTTATGAAAAAAATAAACATCGGCGCTGTCTGGTTTCCAGAATTGGAGACCGGACAGCGCCTTTGTTTTTTTCGCTCGTTTCTGATATAATGAGAAACAGCAGTTAAATTTGGACGGATGGTGCGGGCGCTGGAAGGCCAGCGTGGCGCCTTTGACTGACAATGGGGATTGGTATGCAGCACAGCAGAATGACAGGGGGATTAATTTGAAACGGATTGCGGTTATTGCTTATGACAAGAGGGCGGGAATCTTCCATGCGGGGCAGCTGGAGCGGCTGTTTGACAAGCGGGTGGAGGCGTTTTCCATGGATGTGTCGTATATCCTGGAGCATGGTGTGAGGAGGGCGGATCTGTACTGTATCACGACGGACGCCATGGAGAAGCTCCCGGATTTCCATGCGCAGGTGGAGTGTGACGTGCCGATTGTGATGCTGAATGTCACATTTTCCCACGATATACTGAATCAGCTGAGCCTGATTCCCGCCGGCACGGATGTCCTGCTGGTAAATTTAAATGAGCCGATGGCGCAGGAGGCGATCACAAGGCTCACTCAGCTGGGGGCCAGCCATATTAACTATATTCCGTTTTATCCCGGGGCGGACCCCAGGCTGGCGGTGGGGATACAGTATGCGATTACGCCGGATGAGCGGCGTTTTGTGCCGGAGGGAATCCCTAATGTAATCGATGTGGGCCAGAGGCAGATGGACAGCGCAACCCTGGTGGAGATTGCGCTGCGGCTCAAGATGTATGACATGTGGGAGAAGCGCAGCTGGCAGGCACACCTTGCCTCCATCGCGTCCAACAGCTATAATTTTGACGAGCTGTTCGGCCGTTCCCTGCGCCTGGAGTCCAGCTTCCAGAGCCTGATTGATATCATGGACATCGGAATCCTGGGAATCAATGAGCAGGGGGCGGTGTTTATCTGGAATAAGAAGGCGGAGGCAATTACAGGCAGGGATTTGTCCGACGCAATCGGGCAGCAGTATCAGAATCTTTTCCCCTATATTCCCTTTGAGGAGTGTCAGAAGACTTTTAAGAAAATTGATGCCAGGCTCATAAAAATCAACCAGGTGCCTGTCTCCGTGGGCATTTATCCGATCAATCACAACCACAAAAATATGGGGTTCCTTGCAGTGCTCCAGCACTTCGGCGAGGAGGAGGAAAAACAGCACAAAATCCGAAACCAGCTGCTCAACAAGGGCCACGCGGCAAAATATACCTTTGATAATATTGTCGGAGTCAGCCCGGCGATTGAGCGGGTAAAGGAGATCGCTGAGAAGATGGCGAAAACCAGGGCGGCGATCCTGATTACAGGGGAGAGCGGCACCGGTAAGGAGCTGTTTGCCCAGGCGATTCACAACGCATCGGACCGAAAGAACGAGACGTTTATCGCGCTAAACTGCGCGGCGCTGCCGGAGAACCTTCTGGAAAGCGAGCTGTTCGGCTACGTGGACGGGGCCTTCACCGGTGCAAAAAAGGGCGGAAAGCTGGGACTGTTTGAGTTTGCACACAAGGGAACCCTGTTCCTGGACGAGGTGGAGGGCATGAGCCCCATGCTTCAGGTTAAGCTTTTGCGGGTAATCCAGGAGCATGAGGTGATGCGCCTGGGAGATACCAGGCTGATCTCCATCGACGTGCGGATTATCGCAGCCACCAACCGCAACCTGGAACAGCTCGTGATGGACGGCGAGTTCCGGGAAGATCTCTATTACCGGCTCAATACGCTTCCGATCAATCTGCCGCCGCTGCGGGAACGGGTCCAGGACATTCTTCCGCTGGTGGAGATGTTCGCTAAGGAAAACGGATCCTCCTTTCAGCTCTCGGATCCGGTCAGGCAGGCGCTTCAGAGCCATTATTGGCGGGGGAATGTGAGAGAGCTCAAGAACTTTGCCGACTATTTTTCATTTCTGGACAAGCCGGTGATCGAGTATGAGGACCTGCCGCCGGGATTTTTCAGCAACATGGCGCAGCAGGACGAAAAATCCAGGGAACAGCCGGCCGGTGTGCGGCGGCGGGCGCCCTCTTCGCCGGATCCGGGGGATCCGATCCTTTCCGGGTTTAAGAATCTGGCCGGAATGAGGGAGGAGGCGTACCGTTTTGTCCTGGAAACCATTAGGGAGTACAACCGCCGGAGGAAGGCGATCGGGAGAGAGGAGCTGGCCCGGTGCGGTAGGGATCGGAATCTGGCTCTGTCCGTCTATGAGATAAGGGAGATGATGTCTTGCCTGAAGGAGGGCGGCTATATCACGGTTCAAAAGGGAAGAGGGGGAAGCAGAATCACTGAGCGCGGACAATATGTGCTTGAGAAGCTCCCAAACAAATTAAATGGCTGAGTAATGGCTTTTAATGGCTGATTTATGGTTGAAAAAAGCGACCATAAATCAGCCATTTTGCTTGATGGACCGCATGAGAGGGGGGAGCAGGCAGCACTGTTAAAAAAAAATCAGGCTGAAAAATGACGATAATATGAGGTGTCGCGGAAAATAGTGAAGCAATTTTTTGAAATTGGCACGGAAATTGCTAATTATATTGGTACAAAGCGTTTCATATATTATCCGGAGAATGTAGAAACAGCGAAAATGAGTAGTGTATACGAAGGAGGTTCTACATGACTGAACAGAAAAAGACACAGAGTGTCTGGAAGAGTTACAGATTTCCTATTTTGCTGATTTCTTCGATTGTAATTGGTTCCATTATCGGCCTTGTTATGGGGGAAAAGGCCACTGTTTTAAAGCCGTTTGGCGACATCTTCCTGAACCTTATGTTTACTGCGATTGTACCGCTTGTGTTTGCCACCATTGCAAGCGCAATCGGCAACATGATGAACATGAAGCGGCTGGGCAAGATCTTATCCAGCCTGCTGGCAGTATTTGTGGTGACGGGGTTAATTGCAGGAGTGATCATTATCTGTCTTGTGACCGTATATCCGCCGGCAGCGGGCGTCAATATACCGATGGAAGCGGTGGGGGAGATCGAGCACGTGAAGCTGTCGGACGCCATTGTCAATGCATTGACGGTCAACGACTTTTCGGCGCTGCTCTCACGCCAGAATATGCTTCCCCTGATCATTTTCTCCATTATATTTGGATTCTGCATCAGCGCCTGCGGCGGCAAGGACAGCGCAGTGGGACAGGTTGTGAATAACCTGGCAGATATCATGATGAAGATCGTCAACATCATCATGATGTACGCCCCCATCGGCCTCGGCGCATATTTTGCAAATCTGATCGGCGAATTTGGCCCGAACCTGTTGGGCGCCTACGGGAGAGCGATGCTGGTGTACTACCCGGTGTGCGCTGCATATTTTGTCATTTTCTTTTCACTGTATGCGTACTGGGCGGCGGGCAAGGATGGGTTCAAACGGATGTGGAAGTTCATCCTTCCCCCCGCGGCGACCTCCATTGCCACCCAGAGTTCGGTCGCCACTCTTCCGGTTAACCTGGACGCGGCAAAGAACATCGGCGTTCCCAAAGATATCCGTGAGATTGTGCTTCCTCTGGGAGCAACCATGCATATGGACGGCACGATCTTCTCAACACTGCTTAAGATTGCGTTCCTGTTCGGCATATTCGGCAAGCCGTTCACCGGCATCGGAACCTTTGCCTCCGCTCTTCTGATTGCAATTATGTCCGGCGTTGTCATGTCCGGTGTCCCCGGCGGCGGCCTGATCGGAGAGATGCTGATCGTCAGCCTTTACGGGTTCCCAGCAGAAGCGTTTCCGATTATTGCAACAATCGGCTTCCTGGTAGACCCTCCGGGCACATGCATCAATGCCACCGGCGATACGATCGCATCCATGATGGTATCCAAACTGGTGGAGGGTAAGGACTGGCTGAAAATGAATCTGACTAAGGACGAGACATAACAGGAATTAAAGGAGAAAGAATGAATAAGAAATTTGATCGTGAGAGATGGCACTACCCGGTACTGGACCGTTATACGTACCTGGACACGGCAACAACCGGACTGATCCCGCAGTACGCATGCGATGCGATGAACACCTATCTGCAGAACCGGACAAATCTGGCGATGGATATCGATGATTATCACCTGCAGTGGGATTTTGCGGACGATGTCCGGGATGAGATTGCGGCGATGATTGGTGCAGAGAGTGGGGATGAAATTGCCTTTGGGCAGAATTCGTCCACGCTGTTTAACATCTTCTGTAACGGGCTGGCCTTTGAGAAGGGGGACAATGTTGTCATTTACGAAAATGCCTTCCCCGCCATGACCTATGTCTGGCTCAACATGAAGGAACAGCTTGGCCTGGAGGTGCGGGTAGCCCGGGCTTTGGACGGGGAGACGACACCGGAGGCACTGTTTGCGCTGGCGGATGAGCACACAAAGGCGATCACCGTGTGCCATGTGGACAGCGGAAACGGTTACAGGCACGATTTAAAGGCAATCGGCACATGGTGCAGGGAACATGGGATTGCGTTCGGCGTGGACGCGACGCAGGCCTGCGGCGCCATGCGGCTGGATGTAAAGGACATGAAGATCGACTTCCTCACCACCTCGGCCTACAAGTGGCTGCAGGGCGTGCAGGGGATCGGGTTTGCGTTCATTGACAAAGCGTTTATGAAATGTCTCAGGCAGACTGAGATGGGGTGGGCGAATGTGGCTGACAGAATAAACGGGGAGCCATTCGACCTGGTTGTCAGCAGTAAGGCCTGCCGCTTTGAGAACGGGGGACTTCCCGCCATCGGGCTGTACGGCCTGCATGAGACCATTGCATCCTATATGCGCCTTGGAGGAGAGGATATTGAGAACTATATCCTGGACCTGACGGATTATCTCTACCGGAAGGCAGAGATGACAGAGGGGATCTCCATTGCGTTTCCCCACGACAGAGAACATCGGTCGGGTCTGATCTCGCTGAGGGTGCCGGGCGGCCTTGGGCTTACGGAGAGCCGCCTGCGCGCAAATGGTATGAGGGCAAAGATACAGGGAGAGGACCGCATGAGGATTGCGCTTCACTATTACAATAATACGCAGGATATCGACCGCTTGATCGGGTACCTGGAATCCTGCATGGCAAAATCAGGAGGGCAGAAACATGAATGAAACAGCAGATAAGAACCAGTTGTGCGGAAAAATCAGTGATCTTCCAAAGGTTGATGCGGGAATGCATATGCTGGGAGGAGAAAAACGAATCGTTTTCGGGCCGGAGCGCTTCTGGCCGACCCATGTCATGCGGTGCTTTACGCTGAAACCGGGCGGCAAAGCGGCAAACAACCATCACCCGTGGGTGCACTGGTTCGTATGTATCAAGGGTGAGGGAAAGTTCCAGATCGGAGACGAAGTCTACGACATCGGAGCCGGCTACTGGGTCTACGTGCCGGAGGAGGTGCCCCATTCCTTCTGGAATACCTCAGAGACAGAGGACCTGGTGTCCCTCTGTACGGTGACAAAAGAGGGGGATACGGACCCTCTGGCTCTGACAAGAGGATGTTAGGACACATAAACAGACAGGAGGCAGCTATGGCGTTTAAAAAGTATACAGCCAGCTCGGAATTGATTGAGGGATTAAAGGTGCGGGCAACGGCCAGAGATTTTTCCATTGTGCTGGATGAGCCGGAGGAACAGGGCGGAAGCAATGCGGGGATGAACCCGATTGAACTGGCGCTGTGCAGTGTGTGTGCGTGCCAGACAATCACCACAGCCATCTTTGCTGATTTTTACGGAATCCCGGTGGAGGATGTCCGGGTGGAGGCGGACGGCGAGATGGACCCCGAGGGATTTAGCGGAATGAACCCGGATGTCCGGCCGGGACTCCAGAATATGCGTTTCCGTTTTATCATCAAGAGCAAGGCGCCGAGAATTCAGGTGGAGGAGCTGGTAAAGGCAGTGGAGCGGATGTGCCCGGTGGGAGACTCCTTCCGGCAGGGCGTGAAACTGGAACCGCCGGAGCTTGTTCTGAAGGCGGAATAGCAGGGATGCGACGGGATTGAGAGGAGGCCGGCAGTTTGGAAATCAGAATGGGCCTGATCATGGGCGGGAAAGAGGCGGTCGTCGGAACCATAGAAGTCCGCGAAGGCGACCGGGTGGAGCCGGGCCAGACGTTACTAAATACAGAGACAGGGAAAGGTAACCGCCCCTTTAAAGCGACGGTGGCCGGTGTGATAAGCAGAATCTGTGTCGCAGAGGGAAGCAAGGTACGGACCGGTGATCTGCTGTTCGAGTACATGGAGGCCGCAAAAGAGGAGGCTCCCGAAACGGACAGCGGGCCCGAACGCGGCGCTGTCGTCCGGATGGAAGCGGACGTGGTGATCCTTGGAGCGGGCCCCGGCGGATATGTGGCGGCGATCTACGCGGCAAAGCAGGGACTTAGGACGGTTCTGGTGGAAAAAGACCAGCTGGGCGGGACCTGCCTTAACCGGGGCTGTATCCCGACCAAGGCGCTGCTGCAGAGCGCCCATCTGTATGAGTCCATGCAGGGGGCGAAGGAGTTTGGAATCACCGCAAGGGACGTGGCGCTTGACATGGGCCAGGTGTTCCGGCGAAAGGACCGGATCTGCGCGGAGAACCGCCAGGGAATTAAGTATCTGCTGGACAGCAGCCATGCCACCCTTTTAAACGGGGAGGCAAAGGTGTCCGCGGACAAGACGGTGGCGGTGACGGGAGGAGACGGCTGTTACGAAATAAAGGCCGGAGCGGTCATTTTGGCAACGGGATCGGTGCCGGTTATGCCGTCCTTCGCCGTACCGTCCGTTTGCATGGACAGCACCATGGCCCTGTCCGACGCTCATATCCCTGATTCCATCGCCATCATCGGAGCCGGCGTCATCGGTATGGAATTTGCGTTTCTGTATGCGGCTTACAAGAGCCGGGTCCATGTGATCGAGTTTATGGATCACATGCTGGGTGAGACGGACCCGGAGGCGGCAGAGGTCATCCAAAGGGCAGCTAAGCAGAGGGGAATCTGCATTGACCTGTCCTCCAAGGTGACCCGAATTCTGGAGACCGAATCTCACGAGGCGGTGGTATTTTACGAAAAAGACGGTAAAGAACATGCGGTCAACGCCCAAAAGGTACTGGTTGCCGTTGGGCGGGCTCCCGCCTTTGACCCGCAGGAATTGAGTAGCGTAGGTATCCGTTACGGCAGAAAAGGAATCGAGACAGATGAAAATTTGGAAACAAATGTAAAAGGAATCTACGCCATCGGGGATGTCAACGGCAGAATCCAGCTGGCTCACGCGGCCTCGGCCCAGGGGATCCGGGTGATTGACCGGATTCTGAGCTGCAGAGAAAACGGCGGCGGGCCGCGTGGCCGAAAATTATATGAACCGGTGGTGCCCTCCGTCATTTTCACGGCACCGGAGATCGGAAGCGTGGGAAAGACCGAGGCCCAGTGCGCAGCGGAGGGAATCCGGATCAGAACAGGAGTATTCCCGTTTTCGGCCAATGGAAAAGCCAAGATACAGGGCGAGACGGAAGGGTTTGTGAAGCTGATCATGGAGGAGGAGAGCCGCAGGCTGATTGGGGGCGTGGTCGTGGGGCCGGATGCATCCGCGCTGATCGGAAGCGTCGCGGTGGCGATCACCAACCGCCTGACGGACCGGGATCTGACAGCGTGCATCTTCGCCCACCCAACCACATCGGAGGCGGTCTGGGAGGCCGCGATGGGGCTGTCCTCCGGCAGTATTCATTATCATGAATAGAATCGTTATATCCGGTGAACACGATCCCTGCTTCAATCTGGCGCTGGAGGAGGAGCTGCTCTCTCAGGCGGACGCAAAAACCATGCTGTATCTCTGGGTCAACCGGCCCTGCGTGGTGCTGGGGAGAAATCAGAACCCGTATCTGGAGTGCGATATGGATTACCTGAGCGGACATGAGATAGAGCTGGTCAGGCGCAGGTCCGGAGGCGGGGCCGTGTACCAGGATTTGGGAAACCTGAACTATACCTTTATCAACAGGGAGGGGGAGGGGCAGCCGGAGCTTCTGCGCCGTGTCCTTCTGGGGATGTTTGCGGATCTTGGCATAGAGGCCGAGTATTCCGGCAGAAATGATATTCTCATCGACGGCAGAAAAATATCGGGGCAGGCCGGTTACTGCGAGGATGGCAATGAGTACCTGCACGGCACGCTGATGATATGCGTGAACACCGGGCATCTGGCGCACAGCCTGCGCCCCTCGCGGATGAAGCTGGAGTCAAAGGGTGTGCGGTCCGTGGAATCCAGGGTGGTAAATCTCTCCGAGCTTGTCTCAGATATCGATATGGAGCAGGTCAAATTGCTCCTGATCCGGCAATTTATCCGCATATACGGCCCCTCCGAGCCGCCGGCCTTTCGGTCTGCGGCCCAGGGAAAGCCAAAGGGGCAGAGCCTGTATGAATCCAGGTCATGGATCGTGGACAGCTGCCCGGAATACACCACGATACTGGAATTTCCCTTCCTGGACGGATTTTTAAAGCTGAGGCTGCAGGTAAAGGATGGCCTCATTGTCCGGGTCCAGGGATCATGTGACAGTCTGGAGTGCGGGGACATCTCCTGGATGGAGAGAACGCTTGAGGGCTGCCGCTTCGACAGGGAACAGATCATAAAAATAATTACAGAAAGAGGAAAGAGCAATGAATGTATATGACAGATTAGAGGAACTGGGAATTAAGCTGATGGACCCGACCCCGAAGGGCGGAATTTACAGCCTTGTAAAGCCTTACGGGGATCATCTTCTCTATGTGTCGGGCACAGCGCCGCACAACGCGGTGGATGAGAACATGGCTGGCAAGCTGGGAAGCGAGTATACCATAGAGGAAGGGCAGGAGGCCGCGCGCCGCTGCATGATCAATATCATATCCAACCTTCATCATGAGCTGGGCGATTTAAACCGCATCAAGCAGTTTGTCAAGCTTCTGGGCTTTGTGGCCTCCGCGCCGGATTTTTATGAGCATCCCCAGGTGATCAACGGGGCATCCCAGCTTCTGAAGGATGTGTTCGGCGATGAGGTCGGACTGCCCGCCAGATCCGCAATCGGAGTCGCAGCGCTGCCGTGGAACATCCCGGTGGAAATCGAGCTGGTTCTGGAGCTGAAGGACTGACTGAGAGAGAAATAATTGAATGTAAGAGGGGCTGGTCCCGGCGGTGACGCTGCGGACCAGCCCTTTTTGAATGCGTAGATTATCTCTTTTTCTTCTGAAACGCCGGCGAGTCAAAGGTTTTGTCCTCCGGCAGCACCTTCTTTGTGGTGGCCTCCACCAGGTCGTTGTAGCAGGCAAACACCCGCTCCACCATGTCCCCCGGGAGCTTTGGCGTGAGGAGCGACACGATGGGGACCGCGATCAGGCCCGCCACCATGGCGATGGCCCCGGCGTTGATGGGGGATGCTATATAATGAAGGAACAGGTTTGAGACCGTGATCCCCACGCCCACCAGGAAGCTCACCCACACCGAGGCGCGGGTCACGCCCTTCCAGTAGAGCCCGTACAGGAACGGGGCCAGGAACGCGCCAGCCAGTGCGCCCCAGGAGATTCCCATCAGCTGGGCGATGAAATCGGGCGGATCCAGGGCCAGAACCACGCTTATGACGATGAAAGCAACGATCAGGGCCTGCATGAGCAGAAGCTGCGTTTTGTCCTTCATGGTTTTCACCAGGTTGCCCTTGATGAAGTCCAGCGCCAGCGTGGAGCTGGAGGTCAGGACCAGGGAGGAGAGGGTGGACATGGAGGCGGAGAGCACCAGCATGACCACGATGCCGATTAACAGGTCCGGCAGCCCCGAGAGCATGGCCGGGATCACGGAGTCGTAGGCCACCGCGCCGGAGGGGCTGTACACGGCCGGTCCGTCGAACAGGCGCCCGAAGCCGCCGAGGAAGTAGCTGCCGCCGGAGATCACGATGGCGAACACGGTGGAGATCACCGTGCCGGTGGCGATGGCCTTCTCGCTGCGGATGGTGTAGAATTTGTGGATCATCTGGGGGAGGCCCCAGGTCCCGAGGGAGGTGAGGATCACCACGCCCAGCAGATTTAAGGGGTCCGGCCCGAAAAAGGAGGTGTAGGCGCCGGGCTGGCCGAGGGTTGCGGGGATCTCGCTGGGGATCTGCGCCAGCTTGCCCACGGCCGCCGTGAAGCCGCCCTGGCCGTTTAACACGCTAAGGATCACCGCGACGATCCCGGCCAGCATGATGATCCCCTGGATGAAATCGTTGATGGCGGTGGCCATGTAGCCGCCCAGGATCACGTACACCGCGGTCAGGCAGGCCATGCCGATCACGCAGGCGGTGTAGGGGATGTCGAAGGCCATCCCGAATAAGCGGGAGAGGCCGTTGTACACGGAGGCCGTGTAGGGGATCAGGAACACGAAGATAATCAGGGAGGCCACGATCTTTAGCGGTTTGCTGTCAAAGCGGCTGCCGAAGAACTCCGGCATGGTGGCCGCGGACAGGTGCTTGGTCATGACCCGGGTGCGCCGCCCCAGCACCACCCAGGCCAGGAGACTGCCGATCAGGGCGTTTCCCAGGCCGATCCAGGTGGAGGCCAGGCCGTATTTCCAGCCGAACTGTCCGGCGTAGCCGATGAACACCACGGCTGAAAAGTAGGAGGTGCCGTAGGCGAAGGCGGTCAGCCAGGGGCCGACGCCCCGCCCGCCCAGCACAAAGTCGTTCACATTGGTGGCGTGGCGGCGGGAGCAGAAGCCGACGATGATCATGACCGCGAAAAAGACGACGAGCAGCGCAACTTTGATAAACATGGTTCAGTCCTCCAGACGTATCATTTTTTTGCCGGGAAGGGAGATCCGGCCGGGATCTCTGCTCCCTTTTTTAAGCTACTTTAATAATTAAAAGTTCTGAACTTTAATGTATCAAAGCGGCCGGAAAAAGTCAAATAC
>USJW01000086.1 GCA_900555045.1 uncultured Clostridium sp.
TTTTTTTTTCAAGCAGAAGACGGCATACGAGATGACGTCAGTGACTGGAGTTCAGACGTGTGCTCTTCCGATCTGTGTTATCCGCAGGATGCGCTGTGGGATGTGAGCGCGGGCATCCGCCGATACTGGGATCACGCCTATGAAACATTTGAGCGGCCGGGATCTTCTATTGCGGCACCAAAAACCGTTTTCCCGCAATCCCGCCGCTGTTTCAAAAGCTGCGCTGCCCCGCTTGCGGCGGATTTCTGCAAAACCATCTGATGATTTTAGGGGCAGACTCAAACGACGCAGAGTGAGGAGGGAATGAACACATGCCTATCTATAATACCGACGACTATCCGCAGGTGATCGGCCGGATAAGCGCAAAGCTGGCGAAGCTGCACATCCCCATGGGGGATGTGCTCCCGGAGGAAGACATTTTGGAATTTGAGCGTTGCGGCAATGTAACGCTCCCGCAGGCATATCGCATGTTTATAAAGGAAGTGGGCGACGGCTGCGGTCGGATGATCGACGGTTTTCGTTTAAACCGGCTGAGGGACATGCGCTGCCAGGACTTGGCCCGGCCGTTTATGCCGGAGGAAGCCTGGATTTGGGAGGATGAGGAAGAGACGGAGGCGCTGTCCGCTGCCATAAAGGAGCGGGTGTGCGGGGGGCAGATCGAGCTGATAAATGTCGGCTGCGGTATGAGCTACCGCCTGATTGTGGCGGGAAAATGCCGCGGGGAGGTCTGGTGCTTTTCCGACGTCGGCGTCCAGCCCTGCTGCGAGCGCCAGGACTTCCTGGGGTGGTTTGAGCGATGGCTGGATGAACAGGAGAACGTGGACTATTTTAAAGATTCTGTTTGACGAATGAAAGGAACAGACATGAAGTATATTGAACAGCTTTACCAGCAGCTTCCGGATATAAGCGCTCCGGAATTCTACCGGTTGGAGCCGGAGTTTTGCAGTGAGTTTTACCGCTTCCAGGGTGAGAACATGCCGCTGTGTGTGACTGCGTTTCTGATGGTCGCAAACTGGTCCGCCGCGTCCGTGCGAAGCGGTGCGTGGACATTTTATGAGGCGGCGCGCCCTGAGGATGTGGATTTGACACTGAAATTTTTGGAGCAGACGGGGAACGATCCGCTCGCGGACATCTTCCGCCTGGGGGTCCATGATTATCAAAATCCAAGGTATGCCGGGAATTGCGATTATCCGGAGGAATGGATGGAGGAAGCGGACCAAATTGACGCGTGGGTTGCCGCGCATGAGGATTGGCTGTACGGCTGGGAGAAAAAATTGCTAAACGATAACCGGGAGCAGATTTGCAGGTGGATCGCTGTGGAAACGGAGAATATGGTATGAAGTATTATCAGTTGATGTATGACTATGAACATGACGACAATTATGTGTACTGCGACTGGGAGACGGACGGAAGCTTTGACGACTCGGTTCTGTTGGACGGTGTTCGGATCGGGAACTGGGATCCGGCTGTTTTTAGGTGTGATCCGAAGGACGGCGGCGAGTGGACCGACTATATCGCCAATACCGGCCGGTGGCTGATGGTGTCAGAGCGATTCTGTGAACTGGCAAAGAGGTTTTTGGGGGATCAGGTGCAGTATCTGCCTGCGAAGGTGACAGCCCCAAACGGCAGGGAGGTCAATCACACCTGTAACATTCTCAATGTCCTGCCGGTTTTAGAGGCCCTGGATCTGGAGCACTCCTTGTACGATCAATTCGAGCTGGATGGTGAAAAAATCATGACCGTCGAAAAGTACGCGTTAAAGGGAGCGGCCGTCAAGGGACACCACATATTCCGGCTGAAGGAGGACAACATCCCGGTTTTCGTCTCCGCGGCGATCCGGGATGTGGTTGAGGCGAACCGGTTGACCGGGTTTGACTTTCTGGAGGTGCGGGTGTGCGGGGATTGATCCGCGCTACCTGAGGTTGCGCCCATGCAACCTCCTGTTGGTGGAAATGTGAAGGCGGCTCTGGTATGATCGCTGTATAAAAAGACGCGGGAGGTATGTGCATGAGTTTTGCAGAGAATTTAAAACAGATCAGGAAAGACAAAAAATTATCACAGGAGGAACTGGCGGAGCTGTTGGGCGTGAGCAGGCAGGCCGTGTCCAAGTGGGAACAGGGAATCGGCTATCCGGAGGTAGAGAAGCTGCTGCTGCTCTCCAACAAGCTGAACGTATCGCTGGACAGCTTAATGTCCATGGAGATCGCCAGGGAGAGCGGCACCCAGGGCAATCAGGTGACCGGAAAAATCATCATCACATCCCCCCACGAGAATGTGGTGGTCACCTGCTATAAGGTGCTGTCCTCCGGGAAAATGAAGAGTGGAAAACGTTCCCCGCACTATGCCCTGTTCGCCGTCAGCGACGGCTACTCCTTCTGGGGACAGCCCACGACATTTTTGGGGTGGTACGCGGACAAGGACCCCATCACGAGAGAGATTGCCGAAATTCAAAAGGCGATCACAGAGGGAATTCCTTCCTATGAACTAAAATATAGCGTAAAAGTAGAACGCCATTGGTGGAGAATGGAAATGAAAGAGGAATGAGCCCCCAATGGGCGACGGAAAAGAAAGGAAAAAAATATGGATTACAGAGAAAAAGCAATTAAATGTGTACAGAATACGGTTCTCCCGATTCAGAGAGCGCAGTTTGAGGAGTGCGGCCGAAGTTTAGACGAGCAGTACAGGAAATACGGCAACACGGAGTACTTAATCGCAAACATCATAGAGCCGGGACATGTTTATGACCTGGGCTACCCGAGATGTGTCTGCGAGGAGGTGCTTAGCGGGAAAATAAAGGATGCCTCGCACTGCGAGTGCTCCCGGCAGAGCATCTTATACATACTCGGGAATTTGCTGCCCGAGAAGACCATCCAGGTGGAAACCATCGAAACGGTCCTTGGCGGAGGGGAGCGGTGCCGGTTTAAGGTGACTGTGGACTAGAAGCGCTTCCGTGAGGGGTGGCAGATGGGGATTGTGTTGATCCATGAGGCGGGGTAGGCGGGTGGGGGAAGGCCCCCGGTTGGGCGAGAAACCCGCCCGGTGTGGAATTCCGCCCGGTTGGGAAGTCCCCCGCCCGTGCTCACTCCCCCACTGCCACTCCCTCTACAGCGTTTCCGCCCTCCGCAGCGCCTCGTCGATGCATCCGCAGAAATTCTCTCTTCCCACCTTGTCCACAAACCCGGCTTTCTCCATCACGGACATGGGCTGTGGGTTCACGTGGGACAGGATCAGCACGGTTCCCCGCTTCTCGCAGGCCTTCTGAAGCTTCTTTAAGCTGTTAAGCGCGGTGGTGTCCATGGCCGGGACGCCGCGCATCCGCAGGATCAGGACACGTTTTCCCTCCGCCAGGGCCACCTTGGAGATCTTGTCCGCCGCGCCGAAGAACATGGGGCCGTTGACCTCAAACACCATGGCGTGGGACGGAACGGGCTTCAGGTCGATGCGCTCTGAGTCCTTCCCCTCCTCGTATTCTTCCAGATATTTCCATCCGTAGATATCCGTCACATCGCTCATCCGCTTCATGAACAGCAGACAGGCCAATACCAGGCCCACGCCGATGGCCATCACCAGGTCAAAGACCACGGTCAGGAGGCAGGTGATCACCAGCACCGCCCAGTCGCTCTTGGGCGCGGTCCGCACGATCTCCACGAACTCTCTCCACTCGCTCATGTTGTAGGCCACCATGAACAGCACGGCCGCGATGGCGGGCATGGGAATCAGCGCCGCGTAGGGCATGAGGAACACCAGGATCAGCAGCAGAACCGCCGCGTGGACCATCCCGGCCACCGGGGTGCGGCCGCCGTTCTTCACGTTGGCGGCGGTTCTGGCGATGGCTCCGGTGGCGGGGATTCCGCCGAACAGGGCGCTGCACGCGTTTCCGACGCCCTGGGCCACCAGCTCCATGTTGGAGTTGTGCTTGCCGCCCACCATGCCGTCCGCCACCACGCAGGACAGCAGGGACTCGATGGCCGCCAGCACCGCAATGGTCAGGGCATCCGGGAGCACCGTGCGCATCATCTGCAGATCCGCCGCCGGGAGCTTAAAGTGGGGAAGCCCCGCGGAGATCGTGTACAGATCGCCGATGGTGTTCACATTCAAGTCAAGCACCTGCACCAGTGCCGCGCAGACCACCACCGCCACCAGGGACGGCGGGATCCGCTTAAAAAACTTCGGCCAGACAATGAGGATGGCCAGGGCCAGAAGGCCTATGAGAAGTGCCATGGGGTTTAGGGTGTGGAAGCAGCTTACGACCTGCTCCAGCTTCTCCATCGTCTCCACCGGCGCCTTCTCGAAGGTCAGCCCCAGGAAATCCTTGATCTGCCCTACAAATATGGTCACCGCGATGCCCGTGGTAAATCCGGTCGTGATGGTGTACGGGATAAAGCGGATCAGGCTTCCCAGACCAAGAAATCCCATGACCATCAGCATGATTCCGGCCATGATGGTGGCGAGCGCCAGGCCGTCCATGCCGTTTTTGGCCACGATCCCGGCGACGATGGTCGCGAACGCTGCCGTGGGGCCCGCGATCTGCACCTTGCTCCCCCCGAGAAGGGAGATCACGAAGCCCGCCACAACCGCCGTGTAGAGTCCCTGCTCCGGCGTCACCCCGGACGCCAGGGCCAGGGCGATGGACAGCGGGAGGGCGATGATGGCCACAATAATACCGGAGATCAGGTCATGGACCAGCTGTTCTCCGGTATACCCTTTCAGTGACAAAAATAGCTGCGGTTTTAAATCTTTCATCTCTCATTTCATCCTTTGCATACTTTTTCAAACTCACCTAAATAATATATCGGCCTGCAAAGAAGAAATCAAGAAAATTTCCAATGTTTCTCATATAGTGCAAAATCTGGCCCCTGGCGCATGGCGGCGCCCCGTCAGACCACCCTGATCTCGCCGGAAATGTGTTCCAACGCCCCGGGCTCCAGCTCACAGGCCAACACCACCTCGTCCGGGATCCCGGTTTTGTTTTGGATCCCAAAGTCCGACGTCCGGCGGTAGCCGAACCGGCCGTAGTACAGCGGATTTCCCACCAGAAACGCCGCCGTGTAGCCCAGCGCCCGCGCCTTGGCCGCCGCATGGGCGAGGAGCGCGCCGCCGATTCCTTGGCTGCGGTTTTCAAGCTTCACGCAGAGCGGTGCCACCAGCACACCCTCAAAAATTCCCTCCTCCGTCCGGACGGCCTGGCGGGTCATCATCACGTGGCCGACGAGCCCGGTCTCGTCCTCCGCCACAAACTCCAGCTCCGGGATATAATTCTCCCCCGCCCGCAGCTTCAGCACAAAGTCCTGCTCCGTCCCGTCGGACACCTGCGCGGTCTCAAAGGCGTTTTTCACCAGCCGGTAAATATTCTCATAATCGTGTGCTTCTGCAAGCCTGATATTCATCTCGTACTCTCCCGTCTGTCCATTCAATTTCTTACTAAAAGCTTCTTATAAAACCGCACCCCAAAGGCGCAGAACGGCTCGTTAAGCCAATGCTCTTTCTCCGGCTCGTATCCATGCCTCCGGTAAAATTCGCACGCCCGCGCATTTTCCCTGAACGCCCAGATAACCGCCTCCTCTTATCCCCCGCGCCTTGCCTGCTCCTCGCCATACTGCAGCAGCGCTCTCCCGATCCCCTGTCCCTGGGCCTCCGGCGCGATGTAGAGCCGCCAGATCTCAAACGCGTCCGGCCGGTCTGCATCCGCCTGCTCAAGTCTCCGTATCACCCGAATCTCCCCCTCTGCCCGGCCGCTTTAAGCGGGCCGTTTTCCTAATTATACGCGCCAAGCCCCGCTGGCGCAAGGGATTGACCGGCCGTGAGCCAGCAGGTATAATGGAAGATGTTTACAGCTGTCGAAATTGCTTAAGGAGGAAATCATATTGGAGCTTATCAGAATCACCCATGAGAATCTGGAGAAGGAACACATCTGCTGTGCCATTGCAAACAATAAGGACTGTCAGGTCTTGTCAAAAAAATCGTGGCTGGGAGAACGGCTTGACGAGGGGCTGGTTTTCCTGAAGGGCGATGTCCGCGGGAAATGCTTTATCGAGTACATCCCGGCTGAGTATGCATGGGCGCCCATCGAGGCGGACGGGTACATGTACATCGATTGTCTGTGGGTGTCCGGGCAGTTTAAGGGCCACGGGTACTCGAACCTTCTCATGGAGGAGTGCATAAGGGACAGCAGGGAAAAGGGGAAGAAGGGGTTAGTCATCCTGTCCTCCAAAAAGAAGCTGGGATTTCTTTCCGACCCCAAGTATATGAGGTACAAGGGCTTTGAGACCGCAGACACGGCGGCCCCTTATTTTGAGTTGATGTACCTGCCCTTCGACAAATGCGCCGAAAAGCCGCGCTTCAAAGCGGCGCGGGATGAAACGGCCCTAAGCGGCCCGGGGGACGGCTTCACCGTATACTACACCAGCCAGTGTCCCTTTACGGCCAAGTACGTTCCGCTCCTTGAGAATCTGGCAAAAAAGAGAAATGCAGGCTTTCAGGCGGTCCATATTCTCACAAGGGAACAGGCGCAGAATGCCCCCGTCCCCTTCACCACCTTCAGCCTGTTCTGCAACGGCAAATTTATAACCCACGAGATCCTGTCGGAGAAGAAATTTGAGAAAATTCTTGAGGAGAACGGGTTTTAATCTCCCGCTCACCGCCTTGCCAGTATAAAATAATGTTTGCTGTTTTGCACTCTATCCCCGAAATAGCAGTCGTCCACATGGCGGACTCTCTCAATCTCAAAATCCGCAAACAGCTCCAGGATATCCGGCAGCGTCACATAAAAGTGCGGTATTCCTTTTTCGGGCCCCTCCTCGGTCTTAACCACCGTGTTTTCATCGATCCTGGGGTACCCGGCCTCAGCAAACGACCAGGTCTCCTTTGAGCACAGGGTGAGATAAATCTCGCCGCCGGGCCTTAGGACCCGCCGGATCTCCGCTAAGATCTCCTGCATCCCGGCGGTATCCGTGTGCGAGATGACGTGGAAGGCAAAAATGCAGTCGAAGGAGTGATCGCGGTAAGGGAGAGAGCGCATGTCCGCGGTGGTTACGTCCACCTCCAGCGCCTCCTCCCTCGCCCACCGCTCCAGATGGCTTGCGCCCTCCGGCGACAGGTCGAACGCGGAGACGTTGAAGCCCTGCTTCGCAAAAAATATGGAGTGCCGCCCCAACCCGCAGCCGAAATCCAGCTCGCGCCTGTAACCCAGCTCGCTCCAGCGGTTTGCGACATAGTAGCTCTCCTCACTGGGAGTCAGCCAGATTGCGTTCTTCTCCTCGCTCCAGTTCCATGCCTTTGATTCTGCCATTTTGCCCTCCTCTTTTGTCTCTCCGTAAACCCGGTCCAATCCGCACAGTTAAGCTTGCTCATAGCTGATCTTCAACGTCATTCCCGGCAGGGACACGCCCTCGCTCCGGGTGATGGCGTGTTTGTCATCCTCGGAAAAGCCGATGGTCTCCCCATCGCGCAGGGTCACGTCATACTCCAGCACGTAGCCCACCAGGCAGGACAAAAAGTCTCTCACCTCCGAGGGGGACGCGTCCGCGTCCAGCACCTCCATCTCGTCCTTGCCGAACATGTCCATGCCGTAGGTATAGCAGCTCACCCCGTTCTCCGTCTGATACAGGCCAAACCAGATCCAGTTGAAGATGGGCAGCGTGTCCTCCTTCATCATCCCCGCGAAGTCCTGGTAAAACCGCGGCTCGAACACGGTCCCGCTGGTGTACACGCCGGTGGCGTGCGCCTGGCTGCAGCAGGTGGAGACAAGTTTCACAAACAGCTTCCCCCGCTCCAAAAGATCCGCACCCTTGCCCAGGACGGCCACTATCAGTTGGGCTCTGTGGGCCTTGGCCGTCTCCACCGCCTCCGGCCACATGTAGTTGTTGGCGGCATTCTGCTCCGCCTCCCCCTCCGGCACGGGTCCCGGCATCATGCTGACGGCCGCCATCATGTCCCCCACCGGGAAGACCAGCACATCGGCGCGCTCCTCGTCCGCCTCTTCCTCTTCCTCCGCCGTCTCGGCGTCCAAATCCCATTCTGCCTTCAAATCCCGGATGAACTGCTCTCTGTCCCACGCCGCCTCCGACAGCAGCACAAAGCCCACAAACGATCCCGCGCGGTCCGACTCCTCATTGTCCGGAGCCTCCGCCCGGTCCGACTCCTCATTGTCCGAAGCCTCCGCCCGGCCCGATTCATCATTATCCGGAGCCTCCGCGCGATTCGCCTCCTCCCGGTCTTCCTCCCCGTCCGACTCCCTGTTGATCAGCCGGATCGCCCCGGCCTCCCGGCGGAAGGTGTGGAAAATTGCCCACGCAAGAGGGCTTTCCCGCAGTAAGTCCACCGCCGCATCCAACACTGTCTCAATGTCCCATGCGATGAAGTCCAGATACCCGCAGTGGACGCCGGTTGCCCCGCCCAGGAAGGTGACGGCATCCTCCCCCGCCTGTCCAAGCAGCGCCTCCTCCAGCACGTCCCTGAAGTCCAGAATCGCCTTTGCGCGCTCTGCTTCATCGTTAAAGGTGTCCAGAGGATAGCAGATAAACCCTGCCACAGCTCCGTCCCTGTGGAGGGTGTCCATCCCCTCGCCCTCGCCGCTCAAGTACTCGTTGACCAGCGCGGGGCAGCGGGTGGCACCGGTGTAGACATCCATCCGCCAGTCGGCGTCCGGATCCTTGTCCGGCTCCAGCTCGTAGGCGCTGTAGCCATTCTCCAGAAATGCCTCCGGGTCCGGATTTTGTTCAAATCCCATGCCAAGCAGCACCTCGGGGAGCTCCGCTAAGAGGATGGGCGGCTCTTCCAAGGGAGCATCCGCCACCTCAAAACTCTCGATCAGCGCCATGGCGGGGATCTCTCCCAGCACCTGGTCCGTGATATTGGAGAGAATCCACCACGCATTTCCCCTCTCCTCCCGCAGCAGGGGCAGAAGCTTTTCACAGTAGAGTGTCAGCGCGACGCGTTTTCCCGTCCCGCGCTCCACCCACACCTGTATGTCCTGCGCGGAGATATCCTGGCCGAAGGAGCGCAGCTCAAACCCTTCAGAGGGCTGGCGGCCCACCAGGATGTTCCAGTGCTCCTGCAGGGAGGCGGGGGCATGGCGCTTAAAATAGACCAGCTCGTACAGCTTGACCCGGTCTCCCTCCGGGGTTAAAATCAGCTCATATTTCTGGCCGTTGAAGCCCAACTCAAAGGCCACATCGTCGAAGGCGGCGGCGAGCGCCTCTTTGCACCGGTCGATCAGCTGCTCCGCCACCCCCTCTTCATCTTTCCGGTCCATCAATTGCCGAAGCTCCCCTTCGCGCTCCACAAAGGCCGCCCAACTCTGTGCCGTCCGCTCCCGGAAGTTCTTCTCAAACCGGGGCACAGAGAGGCGTTTGCGGCAGTCCTCAATGAATTCCTGGGTGTCCTCGTCCCCGGGCAGCGCCTCCAGTGCCCGCCTGAAATAGCGCAGTGCCGGTCCCTCCTGGTCCAGATAGTAGTAGGCATAGCCCATGCGGAAGTTCCAGCTGTGGTCCTTCTCAAAATAGGCCTCATGGGGCGCCAGAAGCGCTATGGCCTTTTTAAACAGTTCCCGGTCCTCCACCCCCGCAAGGTTGTTGTAAGCCCGCGCCAGCTCGCTGTCCAGCTCCGGGGTCCGCTCCTCCTGCGGCAGCGCTTCGATCGCATCCACAATTTTCTGATATTCGTCGTTTTCATTCCAACGCTGACACTGCTCCATCAAATTCATCCCGTTTATTCCTCCTATTTATCTGATTCGCCACTAAAATAAGACATGGTTTTATTTTACCAGAAAAGCATGGAGAACTCTACCAGTTTTATCCAAAAACTGCACCGGACCTTGGCGGGCTGCGGCTCAAATTGACAAGTCCGCGCGGATACTCTAAACTGTTCCTTAGAGCCATATCCCTGCGGTTCCCAAACAGTTGCTAAAAAGGCGGTGAAGACCATGTACTACTATGTCGTATTCGGCGAGGGAGCGGGCTTCCACACGAAGGCTTACCTCTACGCATCCACTCAGCCCTATGAACCGGGCATGCTGGTGATGGTGCCCTCCAACCAGGAGCAGCGGGTTGCCATGATCCGCTCGGCCGCCGAAACAGTGCCGGAGAGCCACACCCCCGACCCACAATGCATCAAGGAGATCCTGCGCCCCTACCGCGAGGTTTTGCGGGCCTCGAAAATCCGATCGTTCCTTCTCTCCATGATCGATGATTACAAGGACGGAGGCATCTCCAGGGAGGCCTTCGACGCTTTGCTCGACTGCTTTCTGCACGCGAATCACCTGGACTGCGGCGGCGATCCGGACCTGCTTCGAATCATGCAGCGCGAACTCCCCCTCATCTGCCAGTCCTATGTCCGGGCTCCCGGCGATGCAAGGGAAAAGGAGATCGGGTTTTGGAAAAATCTGAAAGCTCTGGAGCGGCGCCTGCGCTGCGGCACAGGTTCAGAAAGGCCTGTTTTCAGAAATAGATGCCGCTTTAAGACCGATCCGGTGGAGCTGACGGACGACTACCTGGCCATCGAGCTGGAGCTGGAGCGAGCGATCCGCGCCGAGATCGGGGAGCCGGGCTACAAGGGATACTGCCACCGATACTGGTCGGCAAAAAAGCGGATTTTAAGGGAGACGTATCACATCGATTGGAAGAGCCCGGCGGAGCTAAATCCGGGAGTTTGCTATGATTGACTGCGCAATAAGACATACCGCCCGGCACCTCCCCGCAGGGAAGCGCCGGGCGGTATGTCATCAGCCTCTAAACCGCTTTTATATGCAGAATCACCGAGGCATAGTCCTCCTTCGCGATCCCAAACCGCTCCTGGTCCAGCAATATCCCAAGATTCATCAGCTCATCCCCATAGGACACCTGCACTCCGCCGTTCACCGAATAGAGCATATTCGGGTCCAGGCCCTCCAGCTTTAGAAAATCCCATCCCGTATTCACTTCCCGGTAGATCTGGTAATATCCCGCCAACGCCTCGCGCCGGTCCTCCGACACCACTAGCCACGCCCCGGTATTTTCCCGGAACGGATCCCGCAGGCGGTAAAACCGGCCGCATCGGATCAGCTCCCGGTGCTCTTTCTCCCACGCGATCTGGCGGCGGATCTCCTCCTTCTCCGAATCCGTGACCGCCGTGAGATTCATCTGGTAGCCGAAGACCCCGAAGTGCGCCACATTGGAGCGGGTCGCCATCGATGTGATCCGGCCGCTCTGCTGGTTGGGCACATCCGACACATGCGCCCCCATGGAACAGAGGGGATACACATAGGAGGTTCCGTACTGGATGCGAACCCGCTCAACCGCATCCGTGTTGTCGCTGGTCCAGGTCTGGCTCGCATAATAGAGCAACCCCGGGTCGAACCGGGAGCCCCCGCTGCTGCACGACTCAAACAGGATTTCCGGGAACCGCGCGTTCAAGCGCTCATACAGACTGTAAACGCCGAGGATATACCGGTGGAACAGCTCCCCCTGCCGGTCGGCAGGATAGGCCGCGGAACCGCACTCCGTGATATAGCGGTTCATGTCCCACTTGATGTAGGAGATATCGGCGCTCCCCAAAACCTTTTCCATGGCGTCATAGATGTAGTCCACAACCTCCCGGCGCGAAAAATCCAGCACGTGCTGATTTCTCCCCGGGGACGCAAAGCGCCCCTGCACCTGCAGGATCCAGTCCGGGTGCTCCCGGAACAGCCGGCTGTCCTTGTTGACCATCTCTGGTTCAAACCACAGCCCGAACCGCAGCCCCCGCTCCCTCACCTTCTCTGCCAGCCCCGCGATCCCGTGCGGCAGCTTCCGGAAATTTGTCACATACCAGTCCCCCAGTCCGGTCCAGTCATTCTCCCGGTCCCCGAACCATCCGTCGTCCAGGACCAGCATCTCCACACCCAGGGATTTGGCCGTGTCCGCCAGCTCAAGGATCTTCTCCTCCGTAAAATCACAGCCCGTGGTCTCCCAGTTGTTGATGATGATCGGACAGGCCCGGTCGCGCCAGAATCCCCGGCGCAGGCGCGTCCTGTATAACCCGTGGAAGATCCCGCTCATGCCGTTTAACCCCCGGTCCGTGTAGACCAACACCGCCTCCGGGGACTGGAACGTCTCCCCCGGCTCCAGCTTCCACGAGAACGTGTCCGGGTGGATGCCGGCCAGGAGCCGCGTCACATGGTTTTGGTCCACGTCCGCCAGCTCCAGATGGTTTCCGCTGTAGATCAGGCTGACCGCATAGACCTCCCCACTCCCCTCCCCGGCATCCGGGCGTCTCAGCGCCAGGAACGGATTGTGCTCGCTGCTGCTGGCCCCCCGCATACTGTATACGCCCTGCAGGCCCTCCTCCAGTCTGCGCTCCTTCACATACCGCTCCCGCGCCCACGCGCCCGAGAGCTGGACCGACACAAAATCCGAATCCGGGAGATCCAGGCTCAGGCTCATAACCCGTTCCAGGCGGCAGCCCCTCTCACCCGCCACAATGCGCACGCTCCGGGCCAGCGCGCCATAATCCCGGAAGATCGTGTAGGAGAGGATCAGCCGCGCGCCCTCCCGGCGGTCCGCCAGCGTGATCTCAAGCGTGTCCGCCTCCCCGTCCTCCTCCACGTAAACCGCGGGAAGCCCCTCGAGCTTCCGCTTCCCCTTAAAGATCACATGGGACGCATAGCAGAAATCGCTGACACGGCTCCCGTCCTCCCACTGGATCTCAAACGCCGGGCTGCGGAAATCCGAGGTCCCGTACGACGGGTACTCCTGCCTCACCTGCTGCAGCGAGAGCCTTTTCTTTCTGTCCTCCGAGGTGTAGCTGTTCATCGCCCGCTCCTCCGTGCGCACGAGATAAGAAAAATCCTCCCTGTCCCTCAGCTTTTTTCCAAAATAGAGCTGTCCCATCTGCCCGTTTGAGAGCACCTGCATGAGGTAGCTCACATCGCCGTTATACAGATGGAACGTCCGCGTATTCTCATGATAGCAAATTGGCATAAGACCTTCTCTCCTCTCACTTCATTCATCCGGCCGCCGCGCCTAAATCCCTAGATCGGCGGCGCAGTGGGGTGCCACTCCTGGGCCTCATTTTCCCCCAGTCTCACCATGCGGTCCAGAAGCCGCCTCAAAAGCCGCTCCTTCTCCCGCCCGACCCGCGGGTCATCCCACAGGTTGTACTTCTCCACAGGGTCCGCCATGAGGTCATAGAATTCCCCGTAGGGGCGCTCCGCGTAATAAATCAGCTTATACCGCTCATCCCGGATCGCCCGGATGTCCCGCGCCTCCATATACATCTCGCTGTGGCGCTTGGGCTCCCTGCCCCCGTCATAAAACTGCGTCAGGCTCCTCTGCTCGATATTGGACGGCACCGGCGCTCCCGCCGCGGTCAGGCACGTGGCGGCGATCTCCACAGAGCTCGCGAAGGACCGCTCCTCATACCCGGAAAAACCAGCCATCGGCGGCTTGACAAGAAGCGGGATCCGCATCAGCGACTCCGAAAGGTACTGCGCCTTGCTGGCAACCCCGAAATCCCCCATATACTCCCCGTGGTCCGAGGTAAAAATGATCAGGGTGTCCTCATAAAGCCCCAGCTCCTTTAGCCGGCTGATCACATCTCCGATTTTCCGGTCGATCAGCGTCATGTTCGCAAAATATGCCTTTTTCATGAGCCGGATCTCCTCCGGGGAAAATCCGTCCGGCGAGGTATGGCGCTCCAGGTCCACGCTCCCGTACTTCTTCACAATGTCCAGGTAATGCGGCGGCTTGTTAAAGAGATCCTCCACCGTCGTCCCCGGCACGCTTAGGCTGTCCTCGTCGTACAGACTGGCGTCCGGCAGCCCGATCCCGTCAAAGGGCATATGGGGTCCCGGGAAGGACAGCGTCAAAAACCACGGCCGGTCCGTCGGGCGTTTCTCATCCAGCCACTCTAACCCCCGCATCCCGATGTAGGAATCCACGTAGAACCGCTCCTCGCCGAAAAATTCATAGATCCCCTTGGGGCTGAGCTGCCGGTAGAGCTCGCTTCCGCGGCGGAAGCCGTGATCATACAGATATTTCACGTAGCTCGACACAGAATCCGACACGGTGCGGTTGGCCGGGAGCCCGAAATAGTCCTCGTAGAGCTCCAGGCTGATGTTCTCCAGCGGCTCGTGCTCATCCACGATATCCTCATAATCATAGCCCCGCTCGATCTCCGATTTCCAGAAATGCTGCTTCCCCACCACAGCCGTGTGATAGCCGCTGTCCCGCAAAAGCTTCATAAACGTGGTCTCCCGCTTCGGAAGACATGACATGTACCCCGGCACCCCGCACTGGGAGGGATACCGTCCCGTAAAGATGGCTGCCCGCGCGGGGATGCACGAGGGATTTGCCGTGTATGCCGCCGTAAAATCGATGCTGTCCTGCTTCAGGCGGTCCAGATTCGGCGTGACCACCTCCGGGTTTTTGTATCCCACAGCGTCAAAGCGCTGCTCATCTGTCATGATCAATAAAATATTCGGTCTGTTTCTCATACAATCTGCTCCTTTACTCCATCAAATGCGCCTTGGTCTGCCGGATAACGCACCGTGACCGCCGTCCCCTCTCCCAGGCGGCTCTCAATCGTCACCCCGTACTCATTCCCATAATAAAGCCGTATTCTGTCATGGATGTTTTTTAACCCGACACTGCCCGTCTTTGCGCCCGTGTCCTCCCGGGGCGGGAGCGCCAGACGGTTCCGGATCTCAGCGATCCGCTCCTCATCCATCCCCACGCCGTCATCCCGGACCTCGATCACGATATCCGCGTCCTCCCGGAAGATCCGGACTTCGATCCTCCGCTCCTTCCCGCCGCGCCGCAGCCCGTGGGAGATGGCATTCTCCACGATCGGCTGCAGGCACACCTTGATGATACGGGCGTTCAGAAGCTCATCCGGCACATCCACGGTGCAGGCAATGCGCCCGCCAAGCCGCATATTGACGATCTTCATATAGTTCCCCAGGTTGTCCAGCTCCTCCCGGATGGTCACAAGCGTCACACTGGTATGGGTCGCATAGCGGAACAATCCCGACAGCGCCACGATCACGTCCCCAACCTCGCCTGCCCCGTAGATATCCGCCATGCTCTTGATCATATCCAGGGTGTTGTAGAGGAAATGCGGGTTGATCTGCGCCTGCAGCGCAGCGATCGCCGCCTCCTTCTCCTTGATCTCTGTGGCATACACCTGGTTCACCAGGCGGTCCATCTCCGCCGCCATGTCATTGAAGGCAAGCTCCACATCCCCCATCTCGTCATTGGTCTCCACCTGCACCCGCGCCTTGAAATCACCCGACCGGATCCGAAGCAGCCGGTCCCGGAGCCTGAGCACAGGGTTCACGATCGTCTTGGAAAATGCAAACGATGCCGCCAGGATCACTGCGATCGTCAGCAGGATCAGGATCTCCGTCAGGTGGTTCAGCTCCTGGATATTGAAATTCAGCCGTTTAATCTCATCATAAAACGTCACGGTCAGCCCGAAATTGTCCATCCCGTAGTCCCATTTGACCCAGGAATTCTCTCCGTTCTTCCCCACGCCCTCCTCGAAAGGGACCGCCTGAGAACCGGTGTCCCGCAGCCAGTCCCCCGCAGCCTCAAAATTGGCATAGATGAGCTCTCCCGACCGGTTGCGCACCACGACCCGCGTATCCATAACCGAGGAGAGGTCCGCAAAGATCCGGTCGATCTCTTTTTTGTCAAACACCACATAGAGATAGCCCAGCTCCCCGCTTATCAGCTCCACATCATCAATCCGGCGCACATAGACCAGCAATCCATCCCGGTTCCCGCCAAGGCTTGAGAGATAGTGGTTCTTATAGCGGCTGGTATGATCGACTTCCTCCGGCTTTAGCAGCACCGGTTCCGATGAGATTAACACATGGTACGCCGTCCCGTTCTCCTTCACAAACGTGACCTGTTCCACGCTGTCCATGACCTTATAGAGATCCAGGTTGACCCGCACCATATACTCCAGCTTCATCTGCAGGTTGTAGGTGTCCAGGCCGCCGCTGTCCGGTTCCTTTAAGAGCCGCTGCGTGCTGCTGCTGAAAAACAGGTTGGAAATGTACTCCTCCTTCATCAGGAAATCTTCCAGCAAAAGCGCCGTGTTCCGCTCCGCCATCTGCTGCAGATCCGCAGCATCCTCCTTCATCCTCGTGGAATACCTGGAATTGATGTAAAAATAGACTGCGAGAAGCGGCACCAAAGCCACGATCAGGAAGCTCACGAACATCTTCCGGTAAAGGCTGCTTGTAAACCATTTTCTCATAGGCCGTCCTCCTCCGCCTTCGCCCGGTACTCCGACGGCTTCACCCCCGTGAGCGCCAGGAACACCCGGCTGAAATACTTCGGATCATGGAATCCCACCTGCCTGCTGACGCTGGCGATGGACAGGTCCGTGTGGTCCAACAGCGCCTGCGCCTGCTCAATCCTCACACGGGCAAGGTAATCCAGGAAGTTGACTCCCGTCTCCTCCTTGAATTTCTTGCTGAAGTAGCTGGGGTTGATGTCAAACTCATCCGCAATGCTCCCCAGGTTTAAGTCCGAGGCGTACCGTTCCCGGATCATCCGCTCAACCCGCTGGACGATCTCGCTGCCCTTCATCGGCCCGGTCGCATTGAGGCTGTCAATCACGCTGAGGCTGTACTCCTCAAACCTGCGGCAGATCGCCGGAATACTGTAGAAATCCCGGATCTGGGCAGAAAACGCATACCCCTCATTCATCAGGTTTAAAAATATATCGCGCTTCTGTTTCATATAAGACTCCGCCAGCATCTTGATCACATCCCCCGCCAGGACAAAATAAAAATTCAGGCACGCGGTCAGGTCATAGGGCGTTTTCAAAAAATCTGCCTCCGCCTCCGCAGAACAGCGGCTCACCCGCTCCTTATCCCTGGCGCGGATCGCAGCGAGGAATTCGGCGTTGTGGTCCGTGCGGAGCTCCCCCACTTGCTCCTCATCCACCCTGTGTCCTAACTTTCCCAGGATCGAGCCCTTGGCCTCCATCTCCGCCGCCTCAATTTCCCCCAGATCCCTGTGCTCCTTGCTCACCCCGAAAAAGCAGCTTTTAAACACCCTGCACAGCGCGCTCTCATCCAGGTAAAACCCCGAAGCCTGCTTAATGCCCGCGATCATAAAGACCCATGTGTACGGATTCCTCAAAAACAGGAAGACATCCCGCCCGCGGCACGCAAGCCCCAGACGGTTTCTCAAATCCTCCTTGGAAAAATCCGGCATCTCCATCCGGGTATTCTGGATGATGCCGAGCACATACCATTGCCCGGCGATCCCCATTTTTTCAAAAACCTGCTCCATTTTCTGGCGCAGCCCCTCCCTGGGATTCTGGAAAAATTCCGCCAGGAGATTCTCCATCCCTGCATAGCAGCCGGTCCTTGCCGTCTGCCCCTGCGCGAGCTCCTGGTCCAGTTCCCCCATCGCTTTCGTGAGCGCTTTTACCAGCTCCTCCTTCTTGAGCGGCTTGATCAGATAGGCGAGCACATCCAGCTCGATGGCCTGCCTCGCATACTCAAACTCGTCATAGCCCGAGATCACGACCGTTTTCGGCCTTCCGCCCTTCTCCCCCACGCCGCGGATCAGGTCGAGGCCGCTCACCACAGGCATATTGATATCCGTGATCAGGATATCCACGGAGGTGGACTGCAAAAAGCGCAGCGCCTCATCCCCGTCCTCGCACACGCCTGCAACCGCGAGCTCCGGCATCTCCTTTCCGATCACATCCGTAACCCAACGCCCAACCCAGTACTCATCATCCACTATCAGGACCTTATACATGCTTCCACCCTCAATCTGAAATCTGTCATATCCATTCCCCTTATTATACCGTCTGGCGCGCACAATGTCCATGTGATGGGCCGCCCATTTCACTCAACAAAGAAGCCGCCGGCTCCGTATGCGTTCCGGAATCACGGCGGCTTCCACTAAGCCCTTCTATGCCATTAATTACTTCAGCTTCAGGTTGTTCTGAACCTGCGTATTCAGTTCCTCAACCGTATCCTCAACCGTTGCTCCCCCTGCAATGTTTGCAGTGTAGGTCCTGGCGTCCGCCCAGGGGCTTACAACCGTTGTATCGAAAACAGAATCTACCCACGGAACAATGCTGTCCGCCGCAAGACGCTCTGCCGCCGGTGCGATCACATCGCTCTCCATGCTCTTTCCGTTGGTGCACGGGTTAAAGCTGTTCTGGCTTGCCACATAGGCGTTCATGCTGTCCGTGCTGGTGAAAAATTCCACAAATCTTCTGGCCGCATCCTTCTTCTCGCTTGCACTGTTGATGCACACCCGGACACCTGCATTGATCAGGATCGGGCAGTCCTTATCCATTACCGGGATCGCGCCCAGGACCATGTTCATATCCGGATTCGCCGCCTGGATTCCTGCGATGAACCAGCTTCCGCCCGGCATAAAGCCGACTTCCCCTTTTGCAAACTCAGCAATATCATCCTGGCCTGCCGCATACACTAACGACTTGGAGCCGTCTAAATATCCCTTAGAGATCAGATCCTGCACCAGCTCAAAACCGGGTTTCATCACATCGCCGAGCCCCAACTCACCTGTGTTCATCTTCGCAATCTGGTCCGCCTTGTCGGCTGCCTGGTAAACCGGGTCAAAGCTCTTGGCCAGGGACAGAATCGCCACGCCGGTGCCATCCTTCGAACCTGCCACGATCGGGGTCTTTCCCGCATTTTTCAGAATCTCACAGTCAGCGAGGAACTCCTCGTACGTCTCCGGCGCCTTCTCGATTCCCACTTCCTTCAAAACATCCATGTTGCTGAACAGACCGAATACGGCAACCTCCATGCCGAGCCCCGGAATGGTGTCATGGATGGTCAAAAGATCCTTTACCAGCGGGCTGTAATTGCCCACCACGGGCATGTCGGACAGATCCTCCGTGTAGCCCGCCTCCTGCAGCTGCGCCAGATAGTTCGGGTTGGCAAAGAACACGTCATCGCCCTGCCCCGAAGCCAGTCTCGCCGTCAGCACATCCTGGTAGCCGCCTGCATTGCTGATGCCCTCATAAACCACCTTGATATCCGGGTTTTCACTGTTAAACTTCTCGATCAGCTCCGGGATCGCGCCCTCCTCTGCCCCGGTCTTAAACCCGAACACCTTGAGCTCAACCGCTTCCGCCGGCTTCTCCTCCGCCTTCGGGGCTTCCGTCTTCGCTTCCGTCTGAGCCGCCGTCGGCGCAGCCGTACTTGCCGGTGCAGAATCCGTCTTGCCGGCGCATCCCGCCAGTGACGACACTACCATTCCTGCTGCCAGTAACACTGATAAACTTTTCTTCATATAATCGTTCCTCCTTTAACATTTTACACGTTCTCATTTTCTTTTGTTTCTATCTTTTATCCGCTTGAGCAAACGACCACAGGCGGCGCTCAGCCCTTTACAGAGCCGCTGAGCATACCTGAAATGATCTGCTTCTGCAGAATAAAATACACGATCATAAGCGGCAGAATCACCAGCGTCGTAGCCGCAAACAGGATGTTCCACTGGATCGACAGATCCCCTTTAAAGAAGAATACGGTCAGCGGAAGCGTCCTCGAATTTTTGCCCTGGAGCAGGATCAGGGGATACATAAAGTTGTTCCACACCCGGAGGGCGATGACGATCAGAAGCGTCACCATCGGCGGTTTTAGCAGCGGCAGGATGACCCTTATAAAGGTCTGAAACGGGCTGGCTCCGTCGATATACGCCGCCTCCTCCAAAGAGACCGGCACGGAATTGACAAACCCGCTGAAAAAGAACACCGCATACGAGGCATTCGCCCCTATAAATGCCAGGATCAGGCCGGACAGCGTATTTCCCACGCCGAGCTTCTGCATCCACAGCACGAGCGGCACCATTGCCACCTGCTGCGGGAGCGCCAGCCCCAGAAGGAACAGCCCGTTTAAGATCAGGAACAGCCGTTTCCCCCTTCGCACACGGGTGATCGCGTAGGCGGCACAGGCGCCGAAGAACGTGGTGAGGAGCCCGCTGCTCACGGTCAGCACGGTGGAATTGTACAGCGCCCTGCCGTAATTCATTCCCTTGACGGCTGTCATGTAGTTGCCGAACGCAAAGCTGGTTTTTAAGCTTAACGGCTCCGCCGCCAGAAGCGCATCGTCCTTCAGGGAGACGATGACCATCATGATGACCGGGTAAAACATCAGCAGGCAGATAATGATCAGGAAAATCTCCAGAACCAGCAATCCCTTTTTTCTTCCTCTATTCATCCGTAGACCGCCTCCTCACGCTTCTTTAAATAGCCAATCAAAACCTGGCCAAAGAAAATGATCGCGATTGTCAGCAGCACGGTCTGTGCCGAGGCAAATCCGTGGAGCCCGCGGTTCATATTGGCCACCACATAGGTTCCCACCGTCTCCGTGGAATTGAGCGGGCCGCCTCCGGTCATGGCGTACACGATGTCAAATACCTTTAAGGACTGGGTAAATGCCAGCGTGACATTGATCGTTGTGGACGGCGCCAGCATCGGAAGCGTGATCGCGCGGAAACACTGCCAGGGGCTCGCCCCGTCGATCGCCGCCGCCTCCAATATATCCTCCGAGATGTTCTGCAGGTTCGACATATAGATGGTTGCCGAGTACCCGATCCACATCCACACATGGGCGACCACCACGCACACCAGCGCCGTATTTTTATTGCCCAGCCAGGTGATATCCGTGCCGAGGAGCCTGTTTAAAAGCCCATCCGGCATGTAGATGAACTGCCAGATAAACGCCACCACGATCGGCGAGAGCATGCAGGGGGCAAACAGCAGGACCCGCAGCACATTTTTCGACCGGATCTTCGTGTTCAGCAGGACCGCGAACGCGATAGCCAGCACGTTCTGGAGGATTGTAGCATAAAGCGCAAACCAGAAGGTGTTTACCATCGCCTTGCGGAACACCTTGTCATTCAAGGCCACCAGATAGTTATTCCACCCCACGATCCGGAAATTCAGGCTGATGCCGTTAAAATTCGTGAAGCTGAAAAACATGCTCGCGACGACCGGTATCACAAAAAATAGCAGGTAAACGATAAAAATAGGGAGCAGCAGTATCAGATAAAAATAAAAATTGTTGTAGGTTAATTTCCTGCGCTTCACGTTTCGATCCCCCCGTTCCTTATATTAAATGAATTGGACTTTGACTGTCTTTATTATAAAAAACTTCCGCGGCTTATGATACTCCACATTTTTTGTTTTCCAGGGGAGATTTTTGCTATTTTTAAGCTATTTTTAAGATTG
>USJW01000087.1 GCA_900555045.1 uncultured Clostridium sp.
ATTTCTTGCATTTTAACCACAATTTTTCATATGTTAAAATACAAAAAAAAGAGCGGATTTTGTCCGCTCCTCTGCAAATTGTTCAATTTTTGAGCTATACCCTGACGATTCGTTCCTCCTCAACCGTAACCCGGTTTCGAAACTGCCCCGGAGTCATCAGGCGGTAGCGCAGGAAATTCCGCGCCAGCGCTTTTTCGTTGGAGTACCCCACTTCGATGGCGATCTCAAGCACGCTGCTGTCGGTGTTGCACAGAAGCTCCGACGCCCGGTTCACCCGGATATAGTTTAAAAACTCCGTGAAGTTTTTCTCCACCTGCAAGAGCAGGATCCGGTTTAACTCCTTGGTGGTCATCATAAAGCGGTCCGCAACCGACTGGATCGTCAGCTTCTCCGCAAAGTTTCTATAGATATAGGAGACCACCTGATAGCTGTTTTTATTCACCTTCACCTTGCAGATGTGGTTGATATTCTGATAGATCCTCCTGTAATCATTCACCTTCATCCCGATTCTGGCGGCGAAGATCTTGCTGATGTGAGCGCTGTCCACAAACCCGAGGATCTCTGCCAACTCCTCCAGCGTGAGATCCGTGTAAAGCAAAAAGTCGATGGTGCGCCCCACTCTCATCTCATTTAACAGGTCAAAGAACGAAAATCCTGTGGTCTTTGTGATGTAACTGCTGATGGAGTTTTCACTCATGTGAAACAGCTGCGACAGCTGCTTTAGCGTCAGCTTTTCGTTTAAGTGGCTGTAGATATATAGCAGAAGCTCACTCTTTGTGACGTCCTTCCCCCGCCTTCTCTCGCCCTCCGACTGGGCGTCGCAGGTATGTAGCATCTCCAAAATCACGCTGACCACCTGATTGAGCAGGTAGGGGCCGTTCTCGTTCTGGCTCTCCTCCCCAAAGGGCTCCACGCCGTTTTCCCTGCGGATCCTGAAAAAATAGTTTTCAAACGTCCGGTAGGCTTCGTCGTCGCACAGCAAAACCGGCGTGTTTTCCAGCTTTGCGATCAGACACAGGACCTCATTCTGTATATTGTAGTAATTTTTGATCACATCGTTGACGATCTCAAAATTGTAAATCACAAAATGACAGGTCAGTGTCTCTGTCACCTCCGTGATCTCCGTGATCTGCCAGGGGAGGATCGACACCAGCATCCCTGCGGTCAGCTCGTACTCTCTCTCCTGAATTTTCACTTTCCCCACGCCCTTTTCAATCAGCCAGAGTCTGGCACTCTGGTGGATCAAGGGCGTAGTGGGCTTATCGATCACTTCCACATTATAACTGCAAAATTTGCTCGGATCCTGCCGCGATCTGAGCGAACTCTGTATTTGAATCAAACTTCCCATACGCGTTCCCCTCCATTTTTGCTATTATAACTCCAATTGTTAATTAAATCAATTTCAACCTAAAAGAAGCAGAACAGCGAAATGATACGGGTATCACTCCACTCTTCTGCTTCCCTGTCCCTACATTGCCACTAAACCCAGCGCCGTCCCGGCCCAATACAGAATGCCGAGCACCCAGCTGGCCAAGACCCCGTAGAGGATCACCGGCCCGGCGATGGTGAAGATCTTGCAGCCCACGCCGAACACCTCGCCCTCAGCGTGAAACTCCACCGCGGGGGCGGCCACGGAGTTGGCAAAGCCCGTGATCGGCACCAGCGCCCCGGCGCCGCCGAACTTCACAATTCTCTGGTAGATATTGAGACCCGTCAGAACGACGCTTAGAAGGATCAGCTCCAGGGAGGTCCAGGACCCGGCCGTCTCCTTGTCCATGCCCATATTGTTCGTCATGAGCGTCATCAGAAGCTGTCCCAGGCAGCAGATGAGGCCGCCCACCAGAAAGGCGCAGGCCATGTTCTTCGCCAGACTGTGGACCGGGGTCACTTCCTTGACGTACTCGTCATATTTTTGTTTGTCTACTTCCAATTTGTTCTCCTTTCATGCAGAAAATTCCATCCGCCCGCGGCCGCCGCCTACGTCTGGGCGCCGAAGCCGTTCCAGAAATAGATCAGCGCGCCCACCAGCTTTCCCAGCCCGATGGATAAGATCAGGTACTGGAGCCCCACCGCCAGATGGATTCTCCGGCTGATCACCGGCAGCGCCTTTAGCGTCTCCGCCAGGCTCATCACCAGACAGCCCACGAAGATCCCCACGGAGAGACCGAACACGCCCAGGGCCGCCTGGCCTAAGAGATTCCCGAGCGGTATGGGAAACTCGTACAGATCCAGAAGATTTCCCAGGACGCCGCCCGCCACAATCACAGTCTCATAGAGAAGAATGTGCTTGCGGGTTCCGGTCTTTCCCATCAGCCGCGGAAACACGCCGATGATGGCCAGAAATGCGTAAACGCCGGCCGCGATAACGCCGCCGGCGCACAGGCCCGTAAACCCCAGAAAGAGCTGTCTAAGTAACATCAATCTTGGACTCCTTTCTGCCGTCCTCCGCAATCAGCGTCTTGCTGATGTTGTCCTCGTACAGGCGCATCTCCACCTCCAGCGGAGTGGGGTCCGTGTTCAGCTTGTATGCGGCAAAATGGTTGAAGAAGACGATGATGCCCAGAGCCAGCCCGATGGAATAGCTGAGCTCCAGTATGGTGAACCCACTTGACTCCTGACCCATGATGAGCCGGTAGACCTCGCTGAACACATCCGTCACGCTCACATCGTTGTTGAAGGTCATGATGGCGAAGGCCGCGCCGCAGAAGCACACCGCGCAGACAAACAGCGTCTTGGCCCACTGCCAGGCGTACATGGGTGGGGTGGACGGCTGATAGGCGATGATGAAGTCCACCTCCCCCACGTTGTTCACCTGGATCGCTGAGTCCAGCTGCTCCAGCTTCTCAATGACCTCAAGCGCGCTCATCACGTACCGGTGCTTCCGGTTGTCCGTGATGTGCTTCACCTTCATGGCGTTGCACTTATTCTGGATGTTTTTGTCCTCGCAGTACACCTCGGCCACATCCTTTAGTGCCACATCCTTCACATGAAGCTCCGTGATCTGGTTCAGCTTCAGATATACAGTCTTGCTCATAATGATCCGTCCACCACAATTGAGGCCGGGTCCGTCACAAAGGCGGGGCAGATCGTATCTGTGTCCGCCGGCGCTTCCATCTGCACCAGGGTGCCCTCCTTCTCAAAATCCCGTCCGCCAAATCCGGACAGGCAGTACCAGGCGATTGCTCCGAGGATTGCCGCAGCGGCCACCACAGCGAGCACAGTCCATACATGTTTTCCAAAGCCCATCATTTGACTTCACATCCTTTTCTCATTAAAATTTGTGTTTTCGTTTACTGGCTTCTGAAACTAGTATGGGTGGCTTTTAATTTTTTTATTCTCCACAGAAAAAGGAACTCATTTATGATTCAAAACGCGTTCGCATTGCTTTTAAAATTCGTTTTTCAAGACGGGACACCTGCACCTGCGAGATTCCCAGATCCTGGGCGATCTGCGACTGGGTCTGGTTGTAGAAGTACCGCCGGACGATGATCTCCCTCTCCCCTTCCTCCAGGGTGCCAAGGAGCTCCTTTAAAACCATGCGGTTTAAGAGGGCCTCGTGTTCATTGTTCTCCTCCTCCAGCCGGTCCATCAGGCAGAGCTGGTTGTCGTCGCTGCCGCCCACCGGCCGGTATAAGGACTCCACCTCCGCTCCCGCCTCCATGGACGCGGCCACCTCCTCACGGCTGGCCCCTACCGAGCCGGCGATCTCCTCGATGGTCGGCTCCCTGCCCAGCTGGTAGGTCATCTCCTCCCTGGCGCATTTCACTTTCAGCCCCAGCTCCTTGATGGAGCGGCTGACCTTGATCATGCCGTCGTCCCGCAGGAAGCGCTTGATCTCCCCGGTAATCATCGGCACCGCGTAGGTGGAAAATTTTACGTCAAAGGACGTGTCGAATTTGTCGATGGCCTTCATCAGGCCGATGCTGCCGATCTGAAACAGGTCCTCCACCTCGTAGCCCCGCCCGGTAAAGCGCCTCACAATGCTCCAGACGAGCCCCACATTGTCCATCACCAGCTGGTCCCTGGCCATTTTATCCCCCTCGTGCGCGCGAAGTATCAGTTTTAAGGTCTCATCCATGGCCGTCACCTGCCGATGAACTTCGTCATGGTCACGAGCGTCCCGCTTCCGGGCTTAGATTCCACCTGCACCTCGTCCATAAACGCTTCCATGAAGGAGAAGCCCATGCCGGAGCGCTCCCCCGAGGTGTCGGTGGTGTACATGGGTTCCATGGCCCGCTTCACATCCGGTATGCCGACCCCGGCGTCCCGCACGCACACGATCAGCGCGCGCTCCTCGCCCATCTGGGCCGTGATATCCATGTAGATGATTCCGGACTGCCCGCCGTAGCCGTGGATCACCGCGTTGGTCACCGCCTCGCTGACCGCGGTTTTCACGTCGTCGATCTCCTCCAGCGTGGGATTTAAGCGGCTCATAAAGACCGCGGTGACCACCCTGGCAAACTCCTCGTTCTGCGACAGGCTGTCTAACTCCAGCCGCAGGTGCTCTCTCTTTGTCTCCATCTTCTTATCCTCCATTTTTATGTTCCTCCTATCCATTGATGGCCGATTCTTTATCTTCAAATCCACGGAGCAGCTTCGCCATCCCGCCCACAGTCAGGATTCGCCGCACCTGGGCGCCCGCGCCGTAGTAGGTGACCTCCCCGCCGCTGGCCTTCATCTGCTTGTAGCGCCCCAAAAGCACGCCGATGCCGGACGAGTCCATAAACTTCGTCCGCGAAAAGTCAAACACGATGCGCCGGATGTAGTTCTCCTCCAGCAGCAGGTCCGTCTCATACTTAAGATTTTTGCAGTTGTGATGGTCAATCTCCTCCGGCAGGTGGATCACTAGCGCCTGCCCGGCCGCCTCGTAGACGAATGTCTTCACTTCCATATTCTCTTACTCCTTTTCTTCCTTTTTCCGGAACATCAAAAAAAGACACCACAAAAGATGGTTCTCATCTCTTGTAGTGTCTTTCATTGCATTTTATCCGTATGTGATCCCGGTCAGTAGCCTCTGGCGTTCTGCGCCTTGGCCGCGTACTCTGAATCCGGGTAGAGGCCCACCACCTGGTCGAACATGGCGTTGGCATTTTCCGTGTCCCCGGCGTTCTGGTACAGCCGGCCCACATAGTACATGGCCTCCGGGTTGTCCGGCTTGATCTTCAAGCTGGCCTGGTAGTACTCCATGGCCTGGGTGGTATTTCCGGCGTTCCACAGCTCGGTTCCCTTGGCTACCAGCACCTGGTACACGTTCGCCGACATGTCCGCCCGTATATCGCTCACGATGGCCTGGATGGACTCGTCCGTGATCAGCGCGTAGTCCGCGTCCGCGAAGGTCTTGGCCGCGGTGATCATGTCCCCGGACCGGTAGGCCTGCAGCACCCCGATCAGGCTCTGGTACTGTGCCATCACGCTGGTGTTTCCGTTCACCAGCTCGTCCAGCTGGCTCTGCACCTTCTTCGCGTCCGCATCCAGCGTGTCGTACTGGTTCTTTAACGCCTCGTACTGCTGGTTTGCGCTGTTCAGCTTCTGAAGGTACTGGGTCATCTCCTGGTTGTGTTTTTCGTTTAACGCCTTCTCGTTGGCCGGCAGCACCAGGAAAAAGAAGGCCGCCACGCCGATCACCAGGCCGATCAGGATGTGCAGCACCGTGGATAGACCGGTGTTCTCCTTGTAGGTGGGCGGCATGATCACGTCGTCGTCCTGCATCTGGCGGTGGGAGAACGCCTTGGTCATGCGCTTCTTCTCCACCTCCGCCCGCCCCGTGTTCTGCTTGACGATGGACATGTAGTACAGCGCCTTGGGGTTGCTCTTGTCGATCTGTAAGATCTTGTAGAGGGAGCGCCCCGCCTTGGTGTAGTCCTCCCTGCCCATGTAAAGTAAGGCCAACAGCAGGTGAGCCTTGACGAAGTGTGGCTTCGCCTCCACCACCCGGGCCAGCTGTAAAATCGCCAGGTCGTCGCTGCCGTTCTGCGCATGCCACAGCGCCTGGTTGAAGGTCTTCACATTCTGACTCTCCACCTCCAGCTGACCGGGCTTTCGCTGGATCTCGTCCAGGTAGTGGTCCGCCAGGTTGTTCTCCGGCTGCAGATTCAGGCTGATCACCCACTGAACCAGGGCGTCGGAGACCTCCCCGCTCTCATAGTAGATCAGACCCAGAAGGTTTCTGGCGTCCGTCTGATATTTATTGAAATGCAGACTATCCTTTAAGGACTGGGCCGCTCCGGATAGGTCGCGCATCTTTGCCTTTTCCAGGCCCAGATTGTAGTAGCTGTTGGCAATCTGGGCGTTTCTTCTCTGAATGTCCATATTCACCGCCTACTTGTCGCTCAAATTCTCCTTGATCAGTTCCATCATGATGTCCGTCATATCCGTCAGATCGCTCTTGACAATGGCGTCCTCAACGTTCTCAACGTCCAGGCTGGGCTTAAATCGCTCAATCTCTTCCTCAAAGTCTATCATTCTTATCACTCCTTATCCGCGGTTTTAAGCAAATTTCTCAGTTCCCCGATCAAATACAGGGAGCCGGCGCAAAACAGCAGCTCTCCCTCCGCCGTGCGGCGCATCTCCTTTAGGGCGCTGGCCGCGTCCGGGTACTCTCTCACCGGGCAGCCTCCATGGCGCTTAAATTCCTGTGCCAGCGCCTCCGTGTTCATGCCGCGGCTGCTCTCCATGCGGGCGATCCCCACAGCCTCCCAGCCGACGTCTTGGCACAGGCTCTCCACCATACCGTGGTAATCCTTGTCCGACACAACGGCGAACAGCAGGTATGCCCTCCGGCCGGTTTTCTCCTTTAAGTCCCGCACCGCCTGCACGAAGGCGGCGATCCCTCCGGGGTTGTGGGCGCCGTCCAAGTACACGCCCGTAAGAACCTGCTCCATGCGCCCGGGCCAGCGGGTTTTCCTGATTCCCTCAAGGAGCGCCCGCTCCCCGACCGGAAATCCCTCCCCGCGCAAAATCGCAAGCGTCCGCACCGCCAGCGCGGCGTTCTCTGCCTGATAGCGGGCCGCAAAAGGCACGGTGATCACGCGCGCTTTGTCCCCGAAAAGGCTCGTGCGCAGGCGAAAACCGCCGCCTGATTCCGCCTCTGTTTCATCCAAAATTTGGAAGTCCGCTGTCCCCACCGGGAACGCGGGCGCATCCATCTCTTCTGCCCGTCCAAGTATCACCTGGGAGGCCTCCGACTGGCCACTGTCGAACACCACCGGCACACGCCGCTTGATGATCCCGGCCTTCTCCCCCGCGATGGCGGGGATGGTATCGCCCAGATACTGTGTGTGGTCCAGGCTGATGGAGGTGATCACACAGGCCAGCGGCCTCTCGATCACGTTGGTGGTGTCTAACCGCCCGCCCATTCCGGTCTCCAGGACGGATATGTCCACCTGCTTGTCCCGAAACAGCACCATCGCCATGTAAAAGCAAAATTCAAAAAAGGTCGGGTGGCAGTACCCTCTCCCAACCATGTCCTGTGTGACAAAATACACCGCCTGAAAGCTTTTCTCGAAGCTCTCCCGGTCCACCATCACGCCGTCGATCAGAAAGCGCTCCCGAACCTGCGTCAAATGGGGCGAGATAAAGGTCCCGGTGTGAAGCCCCGCCTCCGCAAGCACGGAGGTGAGAAAGGCGCATACGGAGCCCTTCCCGTTTGTCCCCGCCACATGTATGGCCTTCAGGGCACGGTCCGGATTGCCCATGGCCTCCAGATATGCGCGCACGTCCTCAAGTGTATTCTTTTTTCTGGTCCACATTGGAATGCCCGACAGATATTCCTCCGCATTCACCATAAATCTCCCTGTCTTTCCAGTCTGTTCCCAGACCTCTATCAGTTTAACCCAAATTTTCCCGATGTGCAACCGGATATTTCCGACAGCCTTCGACCGGATTCCCACTGAGCGGGCGAATTCCGGCGCCGACCAAGTCGCTCCCGGGAACCCGAATTCCCGCCGGGCGCCCGAATTTACACCGCTGCGCCGTCAGCTCTCCGCCACGGCGTCCTCCCTCTTTCGCCCCACCGGAACCTGCGCCAGCACGATAGCGCCGAACATGATCACACAGCCGGTAATCTCCTTGGCGCTCAGGCGCTGCCCTAAAATCAGCCATCCGGCCAGCACCGAGATGCTGGACTCCAGGCTCAAAATCAGGGAGGCGATGGTGGGATTCATGCCCTTCTGCCCCACGATCTGCAGGGTGTAGGCCACGCCGCTGCTCATGACGCCCGCGTAGAGCACCGGCGCCCAGGCCGCGAGAAGTCCGCTCCACTGGGGCTTCTCAAATATGAGCATGCACACGCCGGACAGCGCCCCCGCCACAAAGAACTGGATGCAGGACAGCTTTACGCCGTCCGCCATGGGCGAAAAGTAGTCGATGACCAGGATGTGGACGGAGAATAAAAGCGCACACACCAGCATCAGGAGATCGCCCTTGCTGATGCCCTGACTGTCGCCCGACATGCAGAGCAGGTACAGGCCCGCCACGGCCATGGCCACCGCGCCCCAGATGAGCGGGCTCACCTTTTTTCCGAAAAACAGGCCCAGGATCGGCACGATCACGATGTAGCAGGCTGTGATGAACCCCGCCTTTCCCACTGAGGTGTACTGGATCCCGAACTGCTGGAAATTGCTGGCAAGGCACAGGGCCACGCCGCAGCAGACTCCTCCGATCACCAGCATCCGCTTATCTTCCGGGGCAGCCTGGTCTCTCTCTCTTCTCCCGCGGCCTAAAAAGGGGATCACGGGCAGCAGCACCAGGCCGCCGATCAGATTTCTGGCGCAGTTGAAGGTGTAGGGCCCCACGTAGTCCATGCCCGCGCTCTGGGCCACAAACGCCACTCCCCAGATGGTGGCGGTCAGCAGTAAAAGCAAAGAATTTTTCAGTTTCATGATGTCCTCGTTCTATCAATTGTATTCTCAGCCCGGTAGGATCGGGCTTAAGCTGTAGCTCACCGCCACATCCTTACGCACGTAATTGCGGTTGAAGCTGGTCAGGATCCGCCGCACGATCCGCTCCCCGTTCTCGTATGTAGTGGTCGGCAAAAGGATGATGTACTGGCTGACGCTATAGCGGGAAAACGCGTCGCTGGAGCGCAGCGAGGCCTTGATGGACTGCTTTAGGCGCTCCATGGCCCGGGCCTGAATCTCCGGCTTTAACGTCCTGCCCCGCCGGTCGCTGACCGTAAGGAGGCATAAGTAGATGGAGTCGCCGCTGCGCTCCACCCCGCGCTGTTCGATCTGGAACAGGCGCTTGAACACGGAGTACTCGCAGAGGTACGCGCCGTTCTGGGTAGAGCTGGCCTCGTTTAACTCCCTCTGGATCTGGTCCAGCTTGGCGAGAGCCGGCTGCTCCCGGATGCTGACCACCCGGTACAGCTCCTTGAAGCTCTCCGACGGCGTGATCAGCTTTTCCCGGTAGAACCGCTCCGTGGTCTCGTTGTAGAGCGCAAGCGCCTCCTCCTGGCGCCCGGCCAGATAGCAGGCGCTGATCAGATGGTAGTAAAAATTTTCATCGAACGGATCGATGGCGGCCGCCCGCCGGCACAGCGCGATGGTCTCCTCGTACCGCTTCTCGCCGGTCAAGTAGGTGGCGGTCCGGCACACCAGCTTCTGGTACATGGAGTGGTAGAAGGCGCTGATGGGGATCACCCAGGACTCATCGCCCAGCTTTGGGAGAAAATCTCCCTTGTACAGCTCCACCGCCTCCATGGCCAGGTCCATAAGCCCGCTCATGGGCCTCGCCGGATCGAGCACCAGGTGGCAGAGCTCCTCAAAGCGCTCTACGTCCACCTTGCAGTCGCAGGCGGCGGTACTGAAGGAGTAGGTTCCGTGCCGGTTGACGATCAGCTCCTGGGCCGGAAAGCCGGCGCTCTCCAACATGCGCCGGACCCGGAACACCAGTGTCTTTAAGGCCCCGTAGGGATTGTCCTGGGACTCGTCGGGCCAGATGGCCGCGAAGAGGTCCCCGATTCCCAGCTCCTTTTTTCGGTTCATGATCAGGAAGCACAGCAGACTCCAGGCCTTTCTGGACCGGTTGTCGCTGTCCCCCATGGACTGGCTGCCGCGCGTAAGGGAGAAGCTCCCCAGTGTATTGACCTGAATGACTTGTCGTTCCTCTGATGTGTGGTTCATGTGCAATCTTCCCCCTCACTGTTCGCAGTCACCGCTACCTACCCCAGAAGCTGTGCCAGACGAGCCTTCACCTGCTCCATCATCTGGTTGTATTTCTCCAGCTTTGCCCGCTCGGCGTCGATCTTTGCCTGGGGAGCGCGGCTCACAAATTTCTCGTTGTTCAACATGCCGTTGGAGCGGGCCAACTCGCCCTCCAACCGCTTTTCCTCGCCCTTTAAGCGCTCAATCTCTTTCTCGATGTCCACCAGGTCCGCGAAAGGCATGTAGATGGCTGCCTTGGGGATCACCGCGGAGACCGCGTCGGAGGCGATTCCCTCCCGGTCCTTCTGCAGCACAATCTCGTTGGCGTAGCCCAAGGTGGCGAAGAAGCTCCGGCTGTGCTCAAAAATTCCAAGTAGCGCCTCGTCCTCGCTGACCACGTACACCTTGGCCTTCTTGCTGGGCGGAACGTTCATGTTGGCGCGGACGCCGCGGATGGCGCGAACCGCCTCCTTGATGGTCTCGGTTGCGTTCTCCTCGTCCGCGAAGTTCCACTCCTCCTGGTAAGCCGGCCACTGGGACACCATGATGGTGGCCTCCTCGTCCTGGAGGTTGCAGAAGATCTCCTCCGTGATGAACGGCATGAAGGGATGTAACAGCTTCAGGGCCCGGATCAGCACGGTCTTTAAGGTCCAGATGGCCGCGGCCTTGGTGGCATCATCTTCATTGTACAGCCTGGGCTTAACCATTTCAATATACCAATCGCAAAATTCTTCCCAGATAAAGTCGTAAACCTTCTGGAGCGCGATTCCCAGCTCAAAACGGTCCAGATTCTCGGTCACATCCTTCGCCAGGGTGTTGACCTTGGAGAGAATCCAGCGGTCCGCCATGGTCAGGCTCTCCAGGGTGACACCGCTCACATCCGGGGCCTTCTCAATGTTCATCATGATGAAGCGGGAGGCGTTCCACACCTTGTTTGCGAAGTTGCGGCTGTTCTCCACCCGCTCCCAGTAGAAGCGCATGTCGTTGCCTGGGGCGTTGCCGGTGATGAGCGTCATGCGCAGCGCGTCGGCGCCGTACTTGTCGATCACCTCCAGGGGATCGATGCCGTTGCCCAGGGATTTGCTCATCTTGCGGCCCTGGGAGTCGCGCACCAGACCGTGGATCAGCACCGTGTTGAAGGGGCACTTTCCGGTCTGCTCGATTCCGGAGAACACCATGCGGATAACCCAGAAGAGGATGATGTCGTAGCCGGTCACCAGCACGTCCGTGGGATAGAAGTAATCCAAATCCTCCGTCTTCTCGGGCCAGCCCAGGGTGGAGAAGGGCCACAGCGCGGAGGAGAACCAGGTGTCTAAGGTGTCCTCGTCCTGCTTAAAGTGGGTGCCGCCGCACTTGGGGCACTTGCAGGGCGCTTCCTTGGCCACCACGATCTCGCCGCAGTCCTGGCAGTAGTAGGCCGGGATCCGGTGTCCCCACCACAGCTGGCGGGAGATGCACCAGTCGCGGATGTTCTCCAGCCAGTGCAGGTAGGTCTTTCCGAAGCTCTCGGGCACAAATTTCAGCTCGCCGGACTTTAAGGCTTCGATGGCGGGCTTCGCCATCTCCTCCATCTTCACGAACCACTGCTGCTTCACCATGGGCTCCACGGTCGTGCCGCAGCGGTCGTGGGTGCCCACGTTGTGGGAGTGGGGAACCACCTTCACCAGCAGGCCCTGGGCCTTCAAATCCTCCACCATGGCCTTTCTGGCCGCGTAGCGGTCCATGCCGAAGTAGGGGCCGGGGACATTGACCGTTGCGTCGTCGTTTAAGATCACGATCTCCTCCAGGTTGTGGCGCTTGCCCACCTCGAAGTCGTTGGGGTCGTGGGCGGGCGTGATCTTAACGCAGCCGGTTCCGAACTCCTTGTCCACGTAGTCGTCGGCGATCACCGGGATCTCGCGGTCGGTCAGCGGCAGCTTTAACATCTTGCCCACAATGTCCTTGTAGCGCTCGTCGTCGGGGTTTACAGCCACCGCGGTGTCGCCGAGCATAGTCTCCGGGCGGGTGGTTGCGATCTCAACAAAGCGTCCGGGCTCTCCCACCACCGGGTAGTTGATGTGCCAGAAGAAGCCGTCCTGCTCCTCGTGCTCCACCTCTGCGTCGGAGATGGAGGTCTGGCAGACCGGGCACCAGTTGATGATGCGGGAGCCCTTGTAGATGTATCCCTTCTCGTACAGCTTGACAAAAACCTCCAAGACCGCGTCGGAGCAGCCCTCGTCCATGGTGAAGCGCTCTCTGTCCCAGTCCGCGGAGGAGCCCATCTTGTGCAGCTGCTTCACGATGCGCGCGCCGTACTCTTTTCTCCAGTCCCAGCACTTTTCCAGGAAGCCCTCGCGCCCCAGATCTCTCTTGTCGATGCCCTCTTTTCTGAGCTTATCGATCACCTTGACCTCGGTGGCGATGGCCGCATGGTCGGTTCCGGGCTGCCACAGAGCCTCGTAGCCCTGCATGCGCTTGTAGCGGATCAGGATGTCCTGCATGGTGTTGTCTAAGGCATGTCCCATGTGCAGCTGGCCGGTGATGTTTGGCGGGGGCATCACGATGGTGAAGGGCTTCTTATCCCGGTTCACCTGGGCATGGAAATATTTTCCGTCCAGCCATTTCTGGTACAGGCGGTCCTCTATGTCCGCCGGATTGTAGGTCTTCTCCAACTCTTTCATGGTTCTCACTTCTCCTTCTTGGTATTTAAGTGTCTGATCTGTTTTAACTGTACAGGCGGCCATGCTCTGTGGGGCAGCAAAAACGCCCTCTGCAGACTGCCTGTAGCCTGCAAAGGGCGATCGTAACCGCGGTACCACCTTTGTTCGCCGGGATCCCCGGCCTCATTTGGCTGTTAACGGGCGCCGCCCGGGAACACCTACACAGCCCCAGCTCGATCCACTCGCTGCGGCCTTTTGGCACTCCGGCTCAGAAGTCACTTCCGCTGCGCCTCACCCGGACGGCCTTTCAGCCTTTGAGCCGTCCTCTCTGCCGGTGGCGCCGGCGTACTCCTCTTCCTCACTGCCTTTTCCTGTTACATATACTTTCTCATGATAATGACAAACCGCAAATTTGTCAAGCAGTTTCTTTACGCGGTTTCCTGCTCTCTCCAGCCCTTGCACACGTCCACCCAGGCCTTGTAGCCGGAGGAGCGCTCCAAGTCCGGGATTGTAAGATGCACCGCGCTGTTGGCGCTTCCGCAGGCGGGATACACCACGTCAAACCGCTTTAAGGACTCGTCCAGATACACCTCAACCCCGTCCTTCACGCCGAAGGGGCACACACCGCCCACCGCGTGTCCCACCAGGCTCTCGGCCTCCTGTGGGGACAGCATCTTCGCCTTCACGCCGAAGGTGTCCTTGTACCGGCGGTTGTCCACCTTCACGTCGCCGGCCGCCACCACTAACACCGGATGGCCGTCCACCATAAAGGATAAGGTCTTCGCGATGCGCGCCGGCTCGCAGCCCACCGCCAGAGCCGCCAGCTCCACCGTGGCGCTGGAAACCTCAAATACCTTCACCCTGTCTCCCAGCCCGAAACTCTCAAGATGTCGTTTTGCAATGTCAAAAGCCATGTCTGAAATCCTCCGTCTATATCATCACCCGGTACTCCTGCTTCCACTGCTTGATCAGCTTAGAAGCGCCGTCCGCCCGCTTCACCGGGTCCTTCTTAAACAGCTCCCGCAGGCGAACCACATCCTCGTTCACCAGCGCGTTCTGGCGCGCCGTCTCCATCTCCCGGTCCCACTGTGCGGTGAGCTCCCCGGTAAACAGCGCGTGGTAGCGCTCCCCGATGGGAAGAGCCGGCTCCAGGATCGTGAGAAAGTAAATCTGTTTTAAGGTGTCCATCCCCTTGTTCATGTTGTAGGCCTTGTCCAGGGCCCTAAACGCCCGGTCGAACTGAAACATCTGGGCGTAGGCCGCCCCCAGATTGTGGTAGATCCTGGCCAGAAAGCCGTCGTCCACCACTTTGTCCTTCGGGTACTCCAAAAGCCGCTCATAGCGCAGCGCAGCCTTTCCGTACTGCTTCTTGCCAAACAGGTCGTCGGCCCTGGCCTTGGCGTACTGGGCCGGGTGAAGCTTTCTCAAGCCCGCCACGGTCTGGCGGAACTTGTTCTGCTGCTGCTCCGTGTAGTAGTCGCACTCGGACAGAATCAGAAACAGCAGGTCGTCCTTGTCCCTGCCGCCGCTTAGGAGCACCTGGAGCTTGTCCGCCAGGTACGCCATATCCAACTCATCACGGATGAAGGTCAAAAGGGATTCGTCCACGAAGTCCTCCATCACGAGCAGCGGGTGGTTGTAGATCACGTAACACAGCTCCTGGGAGGAGTAGATGTGAACGCCCAGAATCTCAATATAATAGGGATGTTTTACCGGCTCCGGCCGGCAAAGCAGCAGGCTCATAGGAACACCTCCTGTTTCACGCAGGCGTCCGTGGCGGGAAACAGCTCGCCAAAGCCCTTGTCCTTTATCACCGTCACCATGGTCCGCTCGTCCAGAAACGCCAGACTCATCTGAATCCGTGTGGTCCTGGGCGGCCGCTTTGGAAAGCCGGTCAGCGGAATCCGCACCAGCTTCTTTTTCTTGGCGTCCAGGGGTGTGATGGTGAACTCCAACTCCTCCTGGTCGTCCAGAATGAAGTCCATGGTGCTCTTGGACTCGTACCAGTTGTCCCCGTAGGAGGCAAGCACCAGCCAGCCCTCCTTCTGTCCCCTGGTCACACGCATGGACACCTCCGACTTGAGCCGGCCCTCACAGATAAAGATGTACGGGTAGGACGTGGCCGCCTGCATGCAGTCCGCGCCCTTGTAGGCTGCGCCCCTGGAGAAGAGCACCGGCTCGGCGAACACCTTGCGCCGGTGGCAGGCCAGCTTCATAAACTCCGCCGCCCAGTCCTGGCGGTCAAAGCCCTTTCCGGTCAGAAAGATGGAGGAGAACAGCTTCTTGGACAGCAGCCGCTCCCCGCAGGAGCAGAGAATCCGGTCCGCCAGCCTGCTGCCGGAGGGCGAATCCAGGATGTCCAGGTTGAACGCCTCCTCCATGTCCTCGCTGTCCGCCTGGACCATGTTGCGGCGCAGGCCCCGCTGCACCTTCATCTCATAGTAGCACAGGCGCTGGTTGGACAAGTCAAACAGACCCACCTGGTTGGTCCAAAGGTCCTTCTTCTGGCTCAGCACATAGTACACGAAGCTCTCCATGTGGCTGATCACGTGCACCTGCTCCCTGGGAAGCCCCAGAAAGTCGGCACAGTAGATCAGCGTGTCCGTCATCTTGGCATCCACCTTCTGCAGGGAGATCACCAGCTGAGCCACCCGCTCCTCCCCGAACTCCCGCTTGGGGTACTCCAGCATTTTTTGGACAAACAGGTTTAACAGCTCCCGGCCCGTATAGCGGATCCCGCCGATGGTGGAGGTTCCGTCCTTGCGGACCATCTTTAGCAGCTTGTCCACAATCACCCCCTCGCCAACCAGGGTGCAGGCGTACGCCTCCTCCCCGGCCAGCCAGACCTCCTCCTCCTTCTTCCGGCATATCACCGTCGGAATGGTCCACGACTTTTCTCTATCATAACAGCTGATCCTGGTGTAATCGTCGTTCAGGTCCAGCCCAATCACAAGCCCGTCCATAGACAGCCCCTTTCCTCACAATCATCCTCATAAAATCGGAAACAGCTCTGAGAGCACCGCAGCCTTCTTTAAGTAGTTTTCCATGGCCTTCTTTACGGCCTCCTCGTCCTTTCGGCTCTGGGCTGCTCCCATCTCATTCAACAGGGCAAAGCGGCTGTTTTCCTTGCCGTCCAGCTTGTGGTCACAGGTCGCCTTGCCTGCGGCCGCCAGGACGCGCTTGCCCTCCTTGTAGTCGTAGATCTGATATTCCATGGACTCGCCCTCAAACAGAATCTTCTGCTTGACGTAGATTCCCTGGTAAACCCGGCGCATCTCCTCGCTGTGGAACTGCTCCTCATCCGGCAGGATGCGCACTAAAAGCTCCGGCCTGGCGTCGCGCCTTCCGATGTACTCCACCATGGCCTTGTCCATGATGTCCTCGGGCACGGCCATGTGCTTTGAGAGCTCCCTCGTGTAGGGGAACACCAGCCCCTCGGAGATCAGAAGCCCGCCGATCATCCGGCAGAGCCGCGCCTGCTCCTCGTCCAGCTTTTCACAGCCCGCGTAGTAGTAGGTCAGAGCCAGGAGGTAGATGGTGGGAACCCGGTCCTTCTCGATGCTCTGGTTCACCGCGCTCTCCAGGTACGCGAACACCCGGCTGTCCACCTTTTTGCGCTCCAGGAAGTACTCCACGCTCTTCTCGGTAAAGTACGCCTTCACCACGCTCTCGCGGGTCTTCTTGCGGCTCATGTAGAGCTGGAACACGGAATCGATCTGCTCGGTGTTCCCGGTGAACATCATCTGGGCCAGGAGCCGCTCCTCCAGGTCGTAGGTCTCCACGTGCTCCTCCACGCCCCTGATCAGCACCTCATACATCTGGGAGACCGTGCCGTTATAGTGCTCGCAGAGGTAGTCCAGAATCACGCTGTCGTACCTGCCCTCCCGGAACACCCCGTAGGACAGCTCTAACAGGATCTCGTCCTGGTCAAACAGGCTCTGTAAGATCATCTTGGCGCACAGCTTCATCCTGCGGCCCACGCTGATATACTCGCTGCCGTAGGTTCTCACCATCTCGTACGCCTCGCGGTAGTAGTTCTGGCTGATCAGCGTCTCACAGATCTTCTGGCGCTGCCTCGGCTCCAGCCCCTCCTTCTCCATCTGCACCAGGTAGGCGCAGTCGAAGGCTGAGCTGCCCTGTCCGTCCTCGTCCTCCGCCTTGCGGCAGTAGTAGTCCGTCACCTGCTTGGACAATCTGCGCGCGAACACCGGGTTTAGGTCCATCTCCTCCATGATCTGTTCCACAAACCCAGCCTGTTCATCGTCCTCGATTCCTGCCTCCAGAATCCGCTGACACTCCTGGAGACGCAGCATATTGTGCTCGGGGTACACCTCGTAGCACTTCTTTAAGAGCTCCGGCTTATCCATCACCGGTACTTTCCAATATTTTACATCTATATAGCGGTTGCCGAAGGCGTCCTGGAACAGGAGCACAATGTTGTCCGAGAAAATCGGCACATACGCCACCTGGTCCTCCAGCAGATACGCCTGGTCCTCGTTCAGCTCCTCATAGCGGACGATCACGTACTTCATCCGGCTGTCCCGGCATTTGATCCGGTAGGAGCGCAGGATTCCCGGAAGCACCCGGGCCACCCGCCGATCGATCATGTCCTTGTAGATCATGTGGTCGTAGATCACAGCCAGGCGGCTGTCGATCCGGGACTTAAACAGCTGCTCCATGGCAAACTGCTCCATGTGGCGGGTATAGGTCTTGTACAGCTCCGTGGACGGGTTCATGTACATCAGGATGTTCCTGTACAGGACCTTCCGGCTGTGCTCGTCCAGGTCCTTCTCGTAGGAGAAATACAGCAGCACTTCCTTTGGCAGAAGATGCCCGTAATCCCCCGGCAGGGAGTACAGGAAGTACTCGTAGAGCCGCGTCAGGTTCACGCCGCTCTCCAGCGCCAGCTTGTACCACTGGAAGGCCCCGGCCCCCCTGCGGTTTCCCTTGATCAGGATGCTGCACACTGCCTCCAGCACCTCCATCCTGGGATACAGCTCGTAGAGCCGCGTCATCAGGCGCTCGTACATTCTGCGGTAGTGCCGGATGGACAGGGCCAGCCTGGCCGCCTTCCCGGCCATCTCCAAGCTCACCATGCCCTTGCGCGCGCCTAAGTACAGCACCTGGATCTCAAAATCGCCCAGCCCGGCAAGCAGATCCAGGTGGTCCGCCAGAAGCCGGCAGGCCGCCGCATACAGAAACGGGCTCCTGCAGCCCTCCTGGTGCATGGACTTCATCCGCAGGTACAGCTCCAACGGGTTCTGCTTTAAGGTGGGATCCAGCTTCAGGAGCAGGAAAAACAGGTACTCTCTCCCGGCGCCATCCTCCTCTAAGTACTTGCCGATCAGCCGGATGAGCGCCTCGCGCTGGGAATCCGAGGGAGAGACGCAGTATTTTAAGTACTGGTAGAAACAATAGTTCTCCACCTGCCGCTCCCGCTGGTCCAACACATGGTCTCTGCACTCCTCCAGGACCGACGCGACCGCATCCTTCTTTCCGCCAAGGCAGAACAGCTCCGCCTGAAGAAGGCGCACCAGGTCGTCCTCCCGGTATGTCTCATGAAGCCGCTCCACCTCCGCCGCCATCTGGTTGCGGATGAGCGCGGGCTCATAGATTCCGGTCTCATAGTCTAAGCGCAGGGAGAGATAGCGCAGCAGGCTGTCCTTGTCCATGCGCTTGTCCGCCTCCGGGTCCCGGTGGGTGATGTCCACCGTGTCGTCCCCCTCCGCCTCGATGGGGATGGTGAAGGTCTCCTTTAGGGAGATAATCCGGATCCGGCCGAAATTCCTTCCGCGGTGCAGAAACTGCGGCAGGATGCGGTACGCCACGCTGCAGCGCCCCGCCGTGAAATCCTGGTCCGTGATCTGTCTCGTCTCCAGCTGGATAAAGGGCTCGTCCGCCTCCAAATCGGCCGACACATAGCCCCAGCCGTTGACGCGGATCTCAATTTTATCTTCAACCGGATCCAGGGGATTCTCGTAAACCCGGCCCTCCGTGTCCACGGAGAGCTCCACCGGCTCCTTGACCCCCAGGGCCACCAGAAATTCCTCCAGCAGATTGCGGCGCCCCGGGCGCCCCTTTAAGCCGTCGTACAGCGTGCGGCAGCGGGCGTCCTGCATGAACGGCGCCTCCACAAAATCCTGGTACTCAAACAGCTGAAGAGCCCGGTCCAAATCCCGCTTGGCAAGCTTACCGAAGTCGTCCGGCGCAGCCAATGCGTCCAGTGTCTCCCCCGCACTCCCCGCCTGAATGCGCAAAGAATAAGGAATCTCTTTTTCACCACCGTTGGTGACCAGATAAAAAGATCCCTTGATTTCTTCCCCATGTTCACAATATTTACTGTTGACTTCGTACACAATCCGGTTGCGCAATCCGCCGAAGGCGCTGTTTGCCACCGTGACCCGCGGATTGCCGGAGTAGACCAGGCCTTTGATGTGCAGGCCGTTTCCACTGGTCACCATGATCTCGCCCCTGGCTGTCGTCCCGGAGGGCACGCTCCCCTCCACCGCAGCCGGAGTGATCACCAGCTTTGGCACTTCGCTGTCAATGATTCCCTTGGCAAGCCGGTTTATCCGTTCTCTCATAGTACCACCTGTATCTTTATCCTTCGCTCATAATGTATTATGATACCACATTTCATCTTGAATTAAAAGTCAAAAGTTGATATGATAAAGGAAAATGGCAGAAACCAAAATAATGACGGAGCGTGTGCGATATGCTGAATGAACCTATGACCCTATACAAATTGATGAATCTGTATATGTTAAAACAGGTGAACTTTCCGCTGACCAATGCCCAGCTGACCAACTTCTTTACTGAGCACGAGTACACCACCTACTTCACGCTCCAGCAGGCCTTAAACGAGTTGGAGGACGCCGGACTGATCCACAAGGAGCCCAGCCACAACAGTACCCGCTACGAGATCACCCGCGAGGGCGAGGAGACGTTAAACTTTTTTGGAAAGAATATTTCCCCTGCCATTGTAAACGATATGGACCAATACCTGCGCGAGAACAAGTTCCGCCTCCGTGAGGAGGTCGGGACCACGGCGGACTACTACAAGGCCACCGGCCAGGACTACATCGTGCACTGCGAGGTGCGTGAGGGTAAGACGGTCCTCATCCGCCTGGACCTGGCGCTCCCTGACAAGGAGCAGGCCGAGACCATGTGCAACAACTGGAAGGAAAAGAGCCAGGAAATTTATTCCTTTGCGATGAAAACACTGTTATCATAAAAACGGCTGAGGGCAGGTGCTGGAAAACAGGCATCTGCCCTGTTTGCCTGATGCAATGGGTTTGACGGACAGACCTCCCCGCCTGCGCATGCTTCATTTGTCAGACTCTCAAATCAGATTGGAATTAAGTGAGACAAAAGATAACTCAGAATGTTCTTAGAATCCGCCGCCGGCACAGAAACCGGCGGTGTTTTTTGCCCTGGATTCAGGCTTCCATGTGATATTTGTGATACATTTGCTGAAGGAACTGCGGATCCCTGCGAAGCTGTGGGATCTTGTCCGCCTCTCCCCCGGCCTCCATCAGATCCATCAGATGAAACAGCCGGCCGCGCTCTTCCTCGCGGCCTTCCCTCCGCTCATCATTTAGCATCTCGCTGAACAGCATATAACTCACCTCCATTGAGCGATCCCGCTTGATATCCGTTATCCTGGTTTCGATTCTGCGAATTAACGGGTCGTCGTCGCCGTCCAGAGCGGCGAGGCTCCCCTCCACGTACCGAAGGAAGCGAACCAGCTCCGGCGGCTCCTCCTCCGCATTTTTGCCCTTTGTGTTCAAAAATATCCGGTGGGCGCCGTCGCCCAGCGCCTCCCCCGTCTCCCTGCAAATCGTTTCGCAGGTATAGCGGTAGCGCTCTCCCCCGAAGGGATCGTAGGTGCAGATAAAGATGATGAAGCTCTGGGGCAGCACATTAAAGTCCTCCCCCGGCCTGAGAACCGCCATATCCATCTGCCCCTGATAGGCCCTGCTGCGCTTTGGAAGGTTGTGCTTGTCCGTGGTCTGCATCTCTACGTCGTACACGGTCCCCTTCTCGTCGTCGGCGTAGACGTCCAGGCGCACGCCCCGGTAATCGGAGTTGACGAGGAGCGTGGTCTCCGGCCGGACCCGGACCTGCCTGATCGGCAGCTCCAAAATCCGCTCTAAAACCAGCCGACACAGCTCCTCGTCCTCCATCGCCGCCGCAAACATAAACGCATCCGAAAATTTTAATTCGCTGAATGTCTTTTTCTTTCCCATAACCCTGCCTTTCCGCTCAGGCAGATCCGG
>USJW01000088.1 GCA_900555045.1 uncultured Clostridium sp.
ATGTTCTGTACAATAAATTTAAACAATCACACAGGAAAGGAGGATCAGCCCTTATGGAACAATCTGATCCCATTCTCAACATGCCGGTGGACGTGATCTCCGCCTGCTGCGCGGACGGCAGCCTGCGCCCCCACCGGATCCGCCTGGAGCAGGAGCGGGAACTGGAGGTGTTCTCCGTCACACAGATCCTCTCGGACAAGGAGATCCATCCCGCGGGGCAGCCCATGATCTCCTACATCTGCCGAATCGGTGACGAGGAGCGAAGCCGTCTGGCCGAGCTGCGCTACCACATTGCCCGCCACAGGTGGTACTTATACCGGCTGCTGTGAGCGCTGTCTATTTTCATGTGGACGTCAACAGCGCCTATCTGAGCTGGACCGCGGCCTACCGGACCCTGGTGGACGGCTCCTCACTGGACCTCAGGGAGATCCCGTCCGTAATCGGCGGGGACGAGAACTCCCGGCACGGCATCGTGCTGGCCAAGAGTCTGCCCGCCGGACGGCTCGGCATCCGCACCGGCGAACCCCTGGCACTGGCCCGCAGGCGCGTCCCCAATCTCTTAGTTCTGCCCCCGGACTACGGACTCTACGCGGAGTGCAGCCGCAGCCTCATGGATCTCTTGTCCCAGTACTCCCCGGAGGTCTTCCAGTACAGCATCGACGAGGCCTTCGCCGACATGAGCCAGACCACCAGGCTCTTCGGCTCCCCGCTCACAGCGGCCGACACGATCCGCCGCCGGGTCCGGGAGGAGCTTGGGTTCACGGTCAACATCGGAATCTCATCCAACCGGCTTCTGGCAAAAATGGCCTCGGATTTTCGAAAGCCCGACCGCTGCCACACGCTCTTCCCCGGGGAAATTCCCCGAAAGATGTGGCCGCTTCCCGTATCCGACCTGTTTTTTGCCGGTCCGGCGGCCAAGCGGAAACTCAAAAACCTGGGAATCCACACGGTGGGCGATCTCGCCCGGGCGGACCGGGACCTGCTCGCGGCCCACCTAAAGCAGCAGGGGCGCGTGCTGTGGGAGTACGCCAACGGGTTGGACACCAGCCCGTACCTGATCCCCCTCGATCAGAATAAGGGCTTCGGCAACAGCATGACCACGCCCGCGGACGTGACCAGCCCAGAGGATGCCAGGCGGTTTCTGCTCTTTCTCAGCGAGACGGTCAGCGCCAGGATCCGGGCCGATGAGGCAAAGATATCCTGCGTCAGCCTCTCCCTGGTGGACTGCGAGTTCCGCCACTGGTCCCGCCAGGAGACGCTGCCCGGCCCCACGGACTTGACGGAGCCCATCTATCTGGCCGCCTGCCGCCTGTTTGAGAAGGCATGGGGCGGCGCGCCTCTTCGAAAGCTGGGCGTCCACACCAGCCGTGTGGTGCGCGAGGATTACGCCCAGCTCTCCCTCTTCTCCCGGGAGCGGGACGAAAAGCTTGGGCGGCTGGAGGCGGCCCTGGACGAGATCCGCGCCTCCTACGGCTCCCAGGCCGTGACCCGGGGCTGTTTCTTAAAAGAGCGGCCCGCAAAGCCCCCCGGTCTCTCGATCGGAAGGCCCTGTCCGGGCCGCTCTTCCTCATGACACTTTATTTCTATGAGATTTTTATTACATCCAGACCATGTAGCGGACACTGACAACCGCCAACGTTACACAACATATTGCCGCCAAAGCGGCGATCTCCTGAATATGACCACGCTTCATATGACAGACCTCCTTTTGATCTCTCTTCTGTTTGTGATCTTATCATAACGCCGGTCCCGCTAAAGATTCCATAATGGAAATCTCCCGCCGCATTAATATTGCATGAGCGGCGCTCAGCATTTCACCGACTCGGAGACATCTTTCGGCTTCACGTCCACCAATATAATATCATCCCCTACCTGGCATATATCGCAGAAGGGGATGATGTATTCCTTTTCACGTCCCAGAAAACCGCAGATACACCCCGGCCCCGGGACAATAATGGCTAACAGGCAGCCGGTCTGCATGTCAAAATCCACGTCCCCCACAAAGCCGAGACGCTTGCAGTCCTTTACATTGATAACTTCCTTCTGCTTCAGCTCACTGATGCGCATAGGCCCACGCCCTCAAAAATACGTTCTTATTGTACTATATGTGGGTGGGACACCGGAAAGAAGCGCAAACGTTTATTCGCCAAGCCGCGCCGCTTCCGGCCGCCAGGCTACGCCCTGCGCCTCCTTCTCCGCCTTCAGGTCCTCATAAAAGTGGAATATGGTGCACTGCATGTAGGGCATGATCCAGAGCATGCCGATCCCGAAGGAGAGCTGCCCGAGAATCGACCAGCCGATGAAGCTGAGGCGGATGCACAGATACTTCCACCTGCGATTTTTGCTCAGGCGCAGGCTGGCCCGCATGCAGTCCATCACGCCAAGCTCCGGGCAGTCCATCAGCACGTAGAGGGCCAGACCGAAAAACAGGCCGACAAAGAGCGCTCCAAAAATCGCCAGCAGGTAAGTCACAATGGTCGCAAACACGCCCACAAACGTCATGTTCCCGTTCACCCGGAAGACGACGCTGCAAACCAGGTACGGAACCATGAACACGAACTCCAACAGGCCGGTTAAAATGCTGATTCCAAGTATGCGCCAGGGCGCCTTGCCCTTAAAGCCGTAGAAGACATCGCCCACGGACACGTTCTCCCCGCAGTACACCTTGTGAACCAGCTTCAGCAGTCCCCCCTCCAGCAGGCACTCTGCGACTACCACCAGAAGGAGCAGCGCCGCTATGGTGATGGAAAAAAATACTGCAAAGAACGGGACTCCCCCTCCGCCGTCTCCGGAGAACGCACTCCTGAGCCCGATGATGGTAAAGACGAACACCAGAGCCATGAGCACCGAGGCGATTGCCATGATGAGCCCGGCGACCGCCCGTGCGCCTGCAACCGTCCCAAACCAACCCGAAAGAGAGATTCTGGCCTCTGTGCGGTATTCTGCTGCGCGCTTCATAGACTCACCTCCTCCCCCAGTAATTGGGTTCCAGCATTCCGCTGGCGTTCATTACCAGGGCAAGGACGATGGAGACAATCGCCAGCACCAAACCGATGATGGAGAGCGTCAGCCCGGTCTTCGCCTGGCTGCACATGGGGCCCTCCTTCTTGGACAACAGCGCAAAAATGATGCCGAGTGCGCCGAACACAACGCCCGCATAGCCGCAGCAACAGCAAATTAAGGACAGGATGCCCATCACAAGGGACGCGGTTGCCATCCCGTTCTTCTCCGGCTCCTCCGCCGGGCGGTACTGCGTCTGGTACTGCGGGCCGCGGTTGTAGCCGCCGTACCCCGGGTTCGTGCCGCCAGCGGGCTGATACTGATTCTGGTTCTGATTCTGATTGTAGCCGGAATGGTTGTAGGGAGAATTCTGGTTGTTGGCTCCGGGCTGGCCGGGCTCACCGCCCTGGCCGTAGGTTCCGGGTTGGCCGCTCTGGCCATAGGTTCCGGGCTGGGGCGGCTGGTTGTAGGCTCCCGGCTGACCGGGCTGAGTCGGCTGATTGTAAGCTCCCGGCTGACCGGGCTGAGTCGGCTGATTGTAAGCTCCCGGCTGACCGTTCTGAGCGCCGGGGGTGTAGCCGCCGTACTGGCCCTGGTTGTAGGTTCCGGGGTGAGCGGGCTGACTGCCTTGGCCGTAGGTTCCAGGTTGGCCAGGTTGACCGCCCTGACCGTAGGTTCCGGGCTGGCCGGGTTGACCGGGCTGACCGTAGGTTCCGGGCTGGCCAGGTTGACCGCCCTGGCCGTAGGTTCCGGGCTGGCCGGGCTGAGAATTCTGCGGATTTTGGCCGTATGTGCCATACTGGCCGCTCTGAGTGTTCTGGCCATATCCATATGCGCCAGGCTGCTGACCGCTCTGCGCATTCTGGCCATTTCCATATGCGCCGGGCTGCTGACCGCCTTGGCCACTCTGATTATTCTGTCCATATCCATACGCGCCGGGCTGCTGACCGCTCTGGCCACTCTGATTATTCTGCCCATATCCATACGCGCCAGCCTGCTGACTTCCCTGGCCTCCCTGCGCATTCTGCCCATATCCATACGCGCCAGTCTGTTGACCGCCTTGGCCTCCCTGCGCATTCTGCCCATATCCATACGCGCCAGCCTGCTGCCCGCTCTGGCCCGCCTGCGCATTCTGGCCGTTCTGCCTCAGTTCCTCTGCACCGCCATCTGCGCCGTCCTTCGTCCCCTGGCCGTCCGCGCTCGGGCTCTCCTGGCTCCCGCCAGCGGCCTCCGCTCCGGCCTCCGGCTCGCCTGCGCCGTCATCTCCGCCGTCCGCCGTGTATGTCTCAATCACCGGCGGGATATCGGCCACCACCGGCGGGATTCCAGTTTCTTCCAGCGAAGTAGGCGTCGCCGGCGCGCTCTCGCTGTCCGGCCCGTCTGAGCCGGCAGTCCCCTGGACACCGTTTAATTCGTCTTTCTCGTAGTCCATCCGAATTTTCTCCTTTCACTTGCGGGAAACCGCTGTCCCCGCCTGTTATCGCTAAGCCGAATTGCATTCCATACCGTGCGGCCGTTCTCACACGCCCGCCCTCAGGGACGGCCACCCGCCGGATAAACCACGCGGGACTTGCCTTCCCACCAAGCTCGGAAAAACCTCACTAAGTGTTCCCAGTATATCATACATGGCAAAAAAATACAATCCGCCGGGCTTTCGCCTCCGGCGGACTGCATGCAAATTATTCAAACATTAGAACATGGGGACAACGGCTCCCTCGTAGGTGCTCTCAATATACGCTTTCACTTCCGGGCTGGTAAGCGCCTCGATCAGGGCCTTGATGGCGTCGCTGTTCTCCTCGCCCTCGCGGACAGCCACAACGTTGCCGTAGGTGGACGCTGCTAAGGAATCACTGCTCTCGGTGGCCAGCGCGTCGGAAACCTTTAAGCCCGCCTCGATGGCGTAGTTTCCGTTGATGACCGCGATGTCGCAGTCAGCCAGGGAACGGGGAAGCTGCGCTGCCTCCAGCTCCACGATATCCAGATCCTTGGGGTTCTCCACAATCTCGTTGGGGGTGGCCTCCAGGCCTGCGCCCTCCTCCAGCTTGATGAGGCCCTGGGCCTCCAGCAGAAGCAGCGCTCTCGCCTCATTGGTCACATCGTTGGGAACCAGGACCGTGGCCTTGTCCGGCAGAGCGGACAGATCCGTGGTCTTTCCGGCGTAGATGCCGAAGGGCTCATAGTGGATGGTTCCGGCGCTCGCCAGATGGGTTCCGTTCTGCTCGTTGAAGGAATCCAGGTAGGGCTTGTGCTGGAAATAGTTGGCATCCAGGTCGCCGCCGTCCAGCGCCTGGTTGGGGATCACGTAATCAGTGTACTCCTGAATCTGCAGGTCATAGCCCTTTGCCGCCATCAGGGGCTTGGCTGCCTCCAGAATCTCCGCGTGGGGTGCCGGGCTTGCGCCAACCACTACCGGCTTTAAATCAGCAGCCGGTGTCTCCGCAGCGGTGGTCTCCTCCGCCTTCGACTCCGCTGCCGCTGTGGTCTCGGCTGCGGTGGTCTCTGCCGCAGTCTGCGCCGCCGTGGTCTCCTTCGCGCCGCCTCCGCAGCCCGCCAGTGTGCCTGCCGCCAGTACCGCCGCCAACAGTGCGGCTCCAAGTGCTCTCTTCTTCATAATTCGTTCCTCCTCGTTTTAAAATTTTGCCTGTGGAGCATGTCCGCCGGGGCTTTCTTTTCGCCCGCCGCGTATATCCGCCAGGGCTTTCTTTCGCCCGCCGCGTATATCCGCCGGGACTTTCAGAAACCTCGCCCCGCGCGCTCTGCACAGACGCTTCTTATATATAATCAGCCGGGCCAATGGCCTTCGGCGGATTCTCGTTGAATGCAATGGACCGCACGCCCTAGCGCACGCGCTTGTCGCTCTTTCTGGACATCCGCATAAACACTTCCTGGATCAGCTGCACGATGACCACTAGCAATATCACGGTGATAAACATCATATCCGTCTGGTAGCGGTGGTAGCCGTACCGGATCGCGATGTCGCCCAGTCCGCCCGCGCCCACGGCGCCCGCCATGGCCGAGTAGCCCAGGATCGTGGTGATGGAGATCGCCGCCCCCACAAGTAAGGAGGGCTTCGCCTCCGGCAGCAGCACCTTCCAGATGATCTGCCAGGTGGAAGCTCCCATGGACTGGGCCGCCTCCACCACGCCGGCGTCCACCTCCTTTAAGGAGGACTCCACCATGCGCCCGATGTAGGGAGCCGCCGCGATGATGAGCGGAACCACTGCTGCGTTGGGCCCGATGATCTTTCCAACCACCAGCCGGGTGAAGGGGATCACCATGATCATCAGGATCAGGAACGGCACGGAGCGCAGCAGGTTGATCACGAGCCCCAGCACCTTGTTGAACAGCGGAACCGGCCGGATCCCGTCCTTGTCCGTCACCATCAGTGCGATTCCCAGCGGAATGCCGATCAGATAGGAAATGACGGAGGACATGAACACCATGTAGATGGTCTGCCAGGTTCCTTCCTTTAACATATTGATTGTCGCCGCGCTAAACTGCATGTCATCGCACCTCCTCAAATGTAACCCGCGCTGTCTTTAAGTAATTCCGGATCCGGCCGGCATCCGCCTCGTCCTCCGGCAGCTGAATCAGCATCTGGCCCATGGCCTTGCCCTCGATATCTCTCGTGTCCGCGTGCATGATGTTCACCGGCACCTTGCAGGCCAGCACCATGTTGGAGATGATGGGCTCCGAGGACTCGCGGCCGTCGAAGATGATTCGGATCTGGCGGGAGCTTCCGAAGCTTGTCCGCTGCTGTCCGGCTTCCCCCAAAATCAGCTGCCGCCCGATCTCGGACTTGGGCCCGGAGAAGATCTCGGACACCTTCCCCACCTCCGCGATGTGGCTGTGGTCGATGATGGCCACCCGGTCGCAGATGGCCTCGATCACCGCCATCTCGTGGGTGATCACAATCACCGTGATCCCCATCTCCCGGTTGATCTTCTTTAAGAGCTGCAAAATCGACTTGGTGGTGTTGGGGTCCAGGGCGCTGGTGGCCTCGTCGCAAAGCAGCACCTTGGGGTTGGTCGCCATGGCTCTGGCGATGGCCACCCGCTGCTTCTGTCCGCCGGAGAGCTGCGCCGGGTACGCCTTGGCCCGCTCCTCAAGCCCCACTAAGGCTAAGAGCTCCTCCGCCCGCTTCTTTGCGTCCGCCTTCCCCACGCCCGCGATCTCCATGGGGAAGCAGATGTTCTGCAGCACGTTCCGCTGGGCCAACAGGTTGAACTGCTGGAAAATCATGCCCATGGACCGTCTGGCCAGCCGCTTCTGGCGGTCGCTCATGGCCGACAGGTTTTTCCCCTCAAAAATTACCTTTCCGGAGGTGGGCACCTCCAGATAGTTGATGCAACGCACCAGCGTGCTCTTGCCCGCACCGGACAGGCCGATGATTCCGAATATCTCCCCGTTTTTGATCTCCAGGTTGATATCCTCCAGCGCGGTCACCGTGCCGTTTGCTGTGGAAAATTGCTTTCCCAGGCCCTCCAGTTGGATAATCGGCCCCTGATTCTTCTGTTCCATAGCGCCTTCCATTCCTTTCCTCCCGACCGCCGCCCCTTAAAAAAACAATAAGGGCCGCATGTCTTGTTAAGACTTGCGGCCCCAAATGATTTCTCAAAGCGACATTGATCAATTCTCACAATCCATACAGACGAACGCAGATTCAGTTTTCAGCGCATGCGGATACACAGCACATGTACATGCTGTTCATCATATCCATATTCATCTGCATGGCTCTGAACTGTCTCATGGCTTCCTCCTGTAAGAATTGCTACCATAGTGTTTGACTAGGATTTATCTTAGTTATGAAGATACAACGCCTGACGCCATTTGTCAAGCTTTTTTTGCAGAACTTTGCGCTCTCAGGCGTTCATCAGCCGCAGAGATCCGCGATCACCTGCGCGAAAATCTTTGCGCTCACGAGCAGCTCGCCGATCACCGCGAACTCATCCGCGCCGTGCATCCGGTTGTCCGTGCCCGGGAGAGCCGCGCCGAAGGCCACGCCGTTCTTTAAGCTGTGCACGTAGGTGCCGCCGCCCATGGACTCGCAGCTGCCCTTAAGGCCGGTGTAGTCCTCGTAGGCCGCCAACAGGGTGCGCACGAACTCGGAATCTCCGTCCACATGGTGCGGCGGGGTCATGGTGTCGTTGTGCAGGGTGAAGCCCTTGGCCGCCATGTTCTTCTTGATCACGTTCAGGGTGTTGTCCACGGTGGAGCAGATGGGGCAGCGGCTGTCAAACTCGCCGTCCAGGCTCTCCGCGTCCACATTCAGCATGCTGAACGCCAGGGTCAGCTTGCCGGACAGCTCATCGCTCATCTCCACGCCCAGCGCTCTGCCGTTCACCTCGCCGTGAGGCATGAGCTCCAGCAGCTTCTTTAAGGCCTCGATCTGGGGACAGGCTGCAAGGGGCAGACTTGTCACAAGGCATAAAAGGCCGGTCAGCGCGTTCTTGCCCTCGTGGGGTGTGGACGCGTGGGCGCCCTCGCCGACAGCCGTGATGTGCACGCCCTCAGCCTTCTCAGAAAACTGGAACTGGATTCCGGTCTCCTTCTCCGCCTTGTCGGCGGCAGCGGTCAGCTCCGCCACGGAGAGTCCCTCCACAACGGCGTAGGCCTTTCCGGGCACCACGTTGACCTTCACGCCGGCGTTTAAACTCACCAGGCGCGGGCTGGCGTCGGATTTCTCCCAGGAAGCTGTGAAATGTCCGGCCAGGCGGCCCTTCTCAATGTTCACCACAGGGAATGCGCCGTCGGGCGAGAAGGTCATGGGCGCTTCCTCCTCCACGCTGTAGTAGTGCTTGATGTCGGTGCTTCCGCACTCCTCGTCCGTGCCCAGGATCAGGCGCACGTTCTTCTTCACGGGAATTCCAAGCTCCTTCACCGCGCGCAGGGCGTACAGGGCGGCCACTGCCGGTCCCTTGTCGTCGGCGGTTCCGCGGCCGAACAGCTTTCCGTCCTTCTCCACCGGCTCAAAGGGCTCGGTGACCGTCCAGCCCTCGCCGGCCGGAACCACGTCCAGATGGGCCAGGATGTCCAGATGGGACTCCTTGTCGTTTAAATCCACTGTTCCCACGTAGTTGTCGTAATTCTTGATGGAAAAGCCGTAGCCCTCCGCCATCCTGAGCGCCGCATTCAGCGCCATAAAGGGTCCCTCGCCGTAGGGCTTTCCCTCCACATAGGGCATCTTCTCGCTGTTGATGCGGCACAGGGTGCAGATGTCGTCGATCATCTCCTGGCGGTGGCTGTTGATATACTGCTCAATCTCATTCTTGTACATAAAAACTCCTTTCCCCATCCTTTTTATTCATACCGCTTACGCGGGTCTATTTCATCATGGATGCAAGGGTCTCATTGACCACCTTGCCATCCGCCTTGCCCTTCACCCGGGGCATCAGAACCTTCATGATCGCTCCCTTGTCCTTGGGCGTCGGGGCCTCGATCCCCAGCTCGGAGAGCACCTCCTTTATCACCGCAAGGATCTGGTCCGCCGTCATATCCGCGGGGGCAAACTCCTTGTACACGGCCAAGCGGGCGGCAGCCTCGTCCCGGATATCCTGGCGGTCCGCCGGGGCGGTGTCAAAGGTCTCCTGGGTCTGCTTGATCTCCTTCTTCACGATGGCGTTCGCCTCGTCCTCAGTCAGCGGCTCGCGCTTGTCGATCTCCGCGTTCTTGAGCGCGGACAGAAGCATGGACAGCGCATCCTTGCGCGCTTTATCTTTCGCCTTCATGGCGGCAACCATGGCGGATCTCACTTCGTCAATTTTACTCATAGTCGATTTTGGTACCTCCTTGTATTGATTTAGGCCTTTCCGAATTCCGACAGCTTTAAGCCCGGGTTCCGCTCCAGGACCATGCCCACGCTCCAGCTGTTGATGAACAGCAGAAGCGGATTGTCCTTCAGGTCCTTGATGCGCTTCATGTCGGACGTTCCCTGGATTCTGGCCACGTCGATCTCCTCCGGATTCTCCACCCAGCGGATGTACTCGAAGGGCAGCTTCTCCAGAGCCACCTCCACGTTATACTCATTCTTCAGCCGGTAGGTCAGCACCTCAAACTGCAGAACGCCCACCACGCCCACGATGATCTCCTCCATGCCGGAGTTAAACTCCTGGAAGATCTGGATGGCGCCCTCCTGGGCGATCTGGTTCACGCCCTTGATGAACTGCTTGCGCTTCATGGTGTCCACCTGGCGCACCCTGGCGAAGTGCTCGGGGGCGAAGGTGGGGATTCCCTCAAACTCAAACTTGTCGTTGGAGGAGCACAGCGTGTCCCCGATGGAGAAGATTCCGGGGTCGAACACGCCGATGATGTCCCCGGCGTAGGCCTCCTCCACAATCTTGCGGTCCTGGGCCATCAGCTGCTGGGGCTGGGTCAGGCGGATCTTGCGGCCGCCCTGGACGTGGTTCACCTCCATGCCCGCCTCGAACTTGCCGGAGCAGATGCGCATGAACGCGATCCGGTCCCGGTGGGCCTTGTTCATGTTCGCCTGGATCTTGAACACGAAGGCGGAGAAATCCGGACGGAATGGGTCGATCTCCCCCTGCAGCGCCATTCTTGGAAGGGGGGAGGTGGTCATTTTCAGGAAATGCTCCAGGAACGTCTCCACGCCGAAGTTGGTCAGCGCGGACCCGAAGAACACCGGGGATAAGTCTCCACGCTGCACACGCTCCATGTCCAGCTCGTCGCTGGCCCCGTCGAGGAGCTCGATGTCATCCTGGAGCTGCTGGTAGTAAACCGGCCCCACCAGAGCGTTTAAGTCCGTGGAGTCCACGTCGTACTCCTGGCTCTCCACCTCCTTTGCGCCGCCCATGGCCGCCGTGAAGGTGGTGATTTTCCTGGTAAAGCGGTCGTACACGCCCTTGAAGTTCTTGCCGCAGCCGATGGGCCAGTTCACCGGGCAGGTGCGGATTCCCAGCACGTCCTCGATCTCGTCCAGCAGCTCGTAGGGATCTCTGGCCTCACGGTCGAACTTGTTGATAAAGGTAAAAATCGGGATGTGGCGCATCACACAGACCTTGAACAGCTTGATGGTCTGTGCCTCAACGCCCTTGGAGCCGTCGATCACCATCACCGCGGAGTCCGCCGCCATCAGTGTGCGGTAGGTGTCCTCGGAGAAGTCCTGGTGTCCCGGGGTGTCCAGAATGTTGATGCAGTATCCCTCGTAGTTAAACTGCATGGCGGAGGAGGTGACGGAAATTCCCCTCTCCTTCTCGATGTCCATCCAGTCGGACACCGCGTGCTTTGCCGCCTTTCTCCCCTTAACTGTTCCCGCCAGGTTGATTGCGCCTCCGTACAGCAGGAATTTCTCCGTCAGCGTGGTCTTACCGGCATCGGGGTGGGAAATGATGGCGAATGTTCTGCGTTTTTTTATTTCCTCTTTCATCTGATCTAAGGTCTGTGACAAGTCTTTCGTCCTCCATCTGTTTTTCGCTCAAAAGATGGACGCACTGCTCCGGTACGTCCATATCCATTTCATTCTAGTATGATTGCCCGCTAAAGTCAAGGTGTTTCCTGCGCTCAGGCTCCGCCCTGGCGCGCGGTAATCTCCGACAAAAGCCGGTGGGCCACCTCATCCTTAGAGAGGATGGGAAACTCCGTCACTCCATCTTTGGTGATGAGCGTCACCACGTTGGTGTCCGTGCCGAACCCGGCCCCCGCCACCTTTAGGTTGTTGGCCACGATCATGTCCACATGCTTTTTCTCAAGCTTCGCCGCAGAGTTCTCCAGCATATTCTGGGTCTCCATGGAGAAGCCGCACAGAAACTGTCCCGGCCTGCGGTGGTTCCCCAGCCAGCCAAGGATGTCGTCCGTCCGCTCTAAGGCGATGGCCATGTCCCCGTCCGTCTTCTTGATCTTCTCAGAGCCCACGGTCTGGGGCCGGTAGTCTGCCACGGCCGCCGACTTGATGATGATGTCCTGGTCCCCGCTGCGCCCGGTCACCGCCTCGAACATCTCCCTGGCGCTCTCCACCGGCACCACGTCCACGAACATGGGCGGCTTTAAATTCACCGGCCCTGTGACAAGCGTCACCGCTGCGCCCCGGTAGGCCGCGGCCCTGGCGATGGCGTAGCCCATTTTTCCGGTGGAGCGGTTGGTGATAAAGCGCACCGGGTCGATGGACTCCCTGGTGGGGCCGGCGGTCACCAGCACGCGCTTCCCGGCCAGGTCCTTCTCAAAGCCCACCTCCCGGACAATGTGCTCAAACAGCGCCTCCGGCTCCGGCATCTTCCCCGCGCCGGTGTCCCCGCAGGCCAGATACCCCGTGGCCGGGGTGATCACCTCCATGCCGTAGCGGCGGCAGATCTCTAAGTTGTCCTGGACGATGGGGTTCTCGTACATGTTGGTGTTCATGGCCGGGGCCAGAATCTTCTTGCAGCGGCAGGCCAGCACGGTGGTGGTCAGCATGTCGTCCGCGATTCCGTGGGCCAGCTTGGCGATCACGTTGGCCGAGGCCGGGGCGATCATCACCACGTCCGCCTGCTTGGCGATGGAGACGTGCTCCACGCTGAACTCAAAATTCCGGTCAAAGGTGTCCACCAGGCACTTCCGGCCGGTCAGGGTCTCAAAGGTGATGGGGTTGATAAAGTTTGTGGCGTTTCTCGTCATGAGCACCTGGACAGTTGCCCCCTGCTTCACCAGCATACTGGCGAGGGATGCGATTTTATAGGCCGCAATGCTCCCGGTCACGCCCAGAAGCACGCATTTATTCTTCAACATTTGAGTTCCTCCTCGTGCATTTTTCTTGTATCCGATTTCCATCTATGCTACAATCATCATGATATCATAATTTTCCAATCATTGAAAGGAGTTCCCTTATGATTTTAGCCATAGACATGGGCAACACCAACACCGTCATCGGCGGCATCGATGAGAAAAAAACATATTTTATTGAGCGCGTGACCACCGACCAGAACCGCACGGACACAGAGTATGCGGTCAGCTTTAAAAATATCCTGGAGATGTGCGGCATCGATGTGAAGGACATCGAGGGCGCCATCCTCTCCTCCGTGGTTCCGCCGTTAAATTCGGTCATCCTCTCCGCCGTGGAGAAGGTCACCGGCATACGCCCCCTCCTGGTGGGCTCCGGCATGAAGACCGGAATGAACATTCTGATGGACAACCCCAAGGCCGTGGGAAGCGACCAGATCGTGGACGCCGTGGCCGCCAGCCATGACCACCCGCTGCCCCTTATCGTCATCGACATGGGCACCGCCACCACCATGTGCGTGGTGGACAAGAACCGCAACTACATCGGCGGAATCATCCTGCCGGGCCTCAAGGTCTCCTTGGACTCCTTAAGCTCCAAGACCGCCCAGCTGCCCTACATCAGCCTGGAGGTGCCGGAGCGCACCATCGGCAAGAACACCATCGACTGCATGCGCGCCGGAATCATTTTCGGCAACGTGGACATGATCGACGGGATCATCGACCGCATGGAAAAAGAGCTTGGGCAGCCGGCCACCGTCGTGGCCACCGGAGGCCTTGCCCGCTTCATCACCCCCATGTGCCGTCACAAAATCATCTGCGACGACGCTCTGCTGCTGAAGGGATTGCTGATCCTTTATCAGAAAAACAAATAATCTGTTTACAGCAGTTTGTCCGGCTCATCTTCCTGACAAGCCGGACTGTTACAGAATTTTCCAACTTTTTCAAAAGAGCCCGCAAGCCTTGAAAATTGCGGGTTCTTTTTATTTTTGCAAAATACTGGAAAAGTTTTTCTGCCCCCATGTCGTATAAAACCATTTCAATCCGTACATCATTTCGTTATAGCAACCGGCCCGCACGGCTGTCCATTTTTTTGCCGCGCGGCCAAACGCAAACAGCGGAGGTAAGGATCATGTCGGGTTACAAAGTGGAAATATGCGGCGTAAATACCGCCAAGCTGCCATTGTTGAGCAACGAGGAGAAAGAAGAACTGTTTAAGCGGATCTTAGACGGCGACAAGGAGGCCAGGGAGCAGTATATCAAAGGGAATCTGCGCCTGGTACTGAGCGTGATCCAGCGTTTTTCCGGAAATCAGGAAAACATCGACGACCTGTTTCAGATCGGCTGCATCGGCCTGATCAAGGCCATTGACAACTTCGATATCACCCAGAATGTAAAGTTTTCCACCTACGCGGTCCCCATGATACTGGGGGAGGTGCGCCGCTATCTGCGGGACAACAATTCCATCCGCGTCAGCCGCTCCCTGCGGGACACCGCCTACAAGGCCATCTACACCCGCGAGCAGCTGACGCGCCTCAATTCCAGGGAGCCCACCCTGGCGGAGATCGCCCAGGAGATCGGTGTCTCCAAGGAGGACATCACCTACGCACTGGACGCCATCCAGACCCCGGTGAGCCTCTATGAGCCGGTGTACACCGACGGCGGGGATCCCTTATATGTGATGGACCAGATCAGCGACAAGAAGAACCTGGAGGAGAACTGGGTGGAGGATCTATCCCTGGGGGAAGCCATGAAACGGCTCCCGGAACGGGAACGGCACATCATCGACATGCGGTTTTTCGAGGGAAAAACCCAGACCGAGGTGGCCGAGGAGATTCACATCAGCCAGGCCCAGGTGAGCCGCCTGGAGAAAAATGCCTTAAAGACCATGAAGGGCTATCTGAGCTGAAAATTTGTGCAGACTGTGAAACCGCGTACAGCGGCCGTACTTCGGATCGGGCGGGAGGATGGGGAATTTTGCGCCGAAAATCGCAAAAACTTGTCCTCCCGCCCGCGGTTTTTCCTTGAAGACGGGTTCCGGATGTGTTACACTGTCTATGAATGAGATTTTTTTCCAGTCATTCAGACTATAGAAGAGAGAATACAAACATATGGATCAAAATGAACGCAGATTTGCAGTGTTAATCGACGCAGACAATGTCTCACCAAAGTACATCAAATACATCTTAGATGAAGTGTCCGACCAGGGTGTGGCTACCTACAAGCGCATCTACGGCGACTGGACGGACAACGAAAAGCGCAGCTGGAAGAACGTCCTTCTGGACTGGTCCGTCAACCCCATCCAGCAGTACAGCTACACCACCGGCAAGAACGCCACGGACTCCGCCATGATCATCGACGCCATGGACATTCTGTACTCCGGGAACGTGGACGGCTTCTGCCTGGTATCCAGCGACTCCGACTTCACCAAGCTGGCCCAGCGCCTGCGCGAGGCCGGGATGTTCGTCATGGGCATCGGCGAGCAAAAGACCCCCAAGCCCTTTAGAACCGCCTGTGACACCTTCAAGCTCTTAGAGATCATCTCCTCCGAGGACGCCTCCGAGATCGTGGAGAACGTCAAGGGCCGCGGCCCCGTGGTCACCATCAAGGAGGACCCGGAGAACATCGCCGCCATCCAGAAGACCATCACCCCCACCGACGAGATCCAGAAGGCCATCTCCAAGCTTTTGATGGAGAACAACGGCGTCAACCAGCCCATCGGCCTGGCCCGTGTGGGGAACTTCCTGTCCAAGCGCTTCTCCGACTTCGACGTGCGAAACTACGGCTACTCCAAGCTGTCCACCTTCCTTGAGAGCCTCAACAACAGCGAATTCCAGCTGGTCAAGCTCCACGGCGGCTACTTCGTCCAGGAAAAGAGCGTCAGCGTCTCCAAAGCCGAGATCGAGACCGAGCTGATCCGCATTATCCGCGACTGCGGCGGCCACGTGGACAACCTAAGCATCGTCAACGACGAACTGCGCAAATCCTTCCCCGCCTTCGACGTCAAACAGTACGGCTTCAGCCGAATCTCCAGCTTCCTGCGCAGCTTCGGCAAATTCAAAATCAAGGACAACGCAGTGCAGCTCAAATAAGTTCTTACTCGTCCCCGTCCAATCAAAAAGCGGGCGAAACGCTTTTCGTAATTGCATTTGATATGCTCATCGGAAAGCGTTTCGCCCGCTTTTTTATGTCTGACAGCCCCGGGACAGGTTGGCCTAAGGCTTGGTACTGCCTTTCAATGCGGATTGCCCTTGAGTGGAATACTGTTTTCGATTCTCTTTCTACTAAATACCGATTTTGCTCATTTGCTCCATGATCGTTTCTGCCCGCGCTGCATAATCAGGTATCTTCTCCCTGCCAAATGTAAGTTGACTGACAATCTTGCCATCCTTCATGAAAAGTACGCGGTTTGTTCTGGCCGCTACAAGGACATCATGTGTGACCAGAAAAACGGCGGTCCCCGCTCTGTATATCTGTTCAAAAAGTTCCATGACTTCCTGTGCTGACTTGGAGTTCAAGGCGCCGGTAGGTTCATCTCCAAAAACGATTTCCGGATCGCCCATAAGTGCCCGGCAGATACCTGCACGCTGGAGCTGGCCGCCGGACACCTGGGTGATCTCCCGCTCCTCCAGCCCCTCAATCCCCATCTGTTTCATCAGAGCTTTTGCTTTCTTCGTAAGTGCCCTGACGTTTTTTCTGTTATCCCGCACCACGGGCAGGATCAGGTTGTCTAAAATATTGAGATTTTTCAGTAAGGTTGGCTGCTGAAAAACAAAGCCCATTTTCTTCCGGCGTAAATCCGACAGTTCTTCGTCCTGCATCCCGGACAGCTCTTTTCCATGAAAATAGACAGCGCCGCCGTCGATGTTGTCCATCCCGCTGAGCGCATACAAAAGCGTGGACTTCCCGGAACCCGAAGGACCCATGACCGACAAAAATTCTCCTTCACGGACCTCAAGAGAAACGCGGTCCAGCACATTGACCTTTTCATTTCCCGCGCCAAAGGACTTTACAATTTCTTTTCCATCTAATAAAAGCTCCATTTTTACTCCTTTATGAATTGGGAAATGAGCAGCCTTCCCGCATTTTTTGCACCGTGGATTGCGGCAATGGCTGCTGTGAGAAGCAGGATTGCCGGTGATAAAACATAAGCGGACAGGTGATTGACCTGAAAGCGGAATGCCGCCGCCCCCAACGATGCAATCGCTGCGCCCGCCATTCGTTCGCCCAGCGTTCCCGCCAGTACTGTTCCGAGTACGATCCCCACCGCCATCACAGCACATATCCGCCAAACATACTGCCTTGTAATATCAGAATCGGTAAAGCCGAGGGATTTCAGGACGGCAATGGAATACCGGTCTTTTGTGGTCAGGAGCTTCATAAACAGGAGGGTTACCAGCAGCGTAACCGCAACCGCCGCCACTGCGGCCGCCAGGCCCGCAGCTCTCACAGAGTCCAACGTCTGTCCAAATGTCTGGGCAATATACGAATCGACGCCCGATACCTTAGCATAGGAAAAACGATGTTCATATCGGGAAACGCTCTCGGGCAGCAGGCTCTCATCTTCCACATCCGCGCAGATTGTGCTGAAGATTGCCTCACCGGCACCGCCCCGGAAGGCCGCCTTGGCGGTTTTTCCTCCATTTGTAATGTCGGAATAGATGCCGCACACCATCAGTTCCTTTTCACCGTCCCCGGTCAGAAGCGTGATGCGATCTCCCACCTGTTTTCCCAGTTCTTCGGCGTACAAAACGGAAAGGGCTATGTCCTGATCCGATTTCGGCAGTGTTCCTTCCGTATACTGAACCGGGAAAACTGCGTGGTTTCCCAGCTCCACCTTCATGTTTTCCATCGCTCCATTTTCAAGCCTCATCCGGTAAAGCCTTGTGGTAAAAACCGCATACTTTTGAATTCCCGGATCATTCGCCAAATCCCGGACAATCTCTCCCACTTTTTCTTCAATACGTTCCGTCTGCTGGATGTCCAGCCGGAGATCACAGGCACCAATGCCCAGATTGATTACAAAGTCACTTCTGGAGATGGTATTGTATAGATTCTGCGGCACCACCAGGATAAAACAGGCCAGGATTGCGGTTATCAGCATTGTCAGGTACAGACGCTTTCTGGCGAACACGTCCTTTAGCCCCAGAAACAGGTTAATGTTTATAACCTTGTTCTCCGACAGCCGGAATGCTCTTGTCCTGCCGGGTTCCTCCTGGGCGGCTCCTGTGCGGATCGCCTGTGCCGCCGATATGTTCCGGAATCTCTTCAGGATGCGGTTCACACAAAAGAGGAGGAATAAAAACAGGAAAAAATCTCCCACCAGGCCCAGAAATAAGGCTTCCGCGCTGCTGCCCCCATTTCCAAAGTTCAAACGAATCCCTTTCAAGAGCGGTTTTTGAAATAGGAGCGACAGCAGAAATCCGCTCATACATCCTGCCCCTGCCAGGGCGGCGTAGATCGAGAGATAAACACGCCGAATATCAGACACCCGCATCCCAATCGCCTTCATGACACCGATCTCCCGATAGTCATCCTCAATTTTTGCGAGAAGGGTAAATCGGATACACAACAGGGCAATCAGAATCACAAGGACACTGACCAGTCCGACAAGCGCGATCATGATACCGTCGGAGACGGCGCTGATCATCCGAAACAGCGGCCAGGTGACAGTGGCTCCGCTCGAGGGCATCCCAGCCGCCTGGTAGGCCGCCTCAAATTCCCCCAGATCGGATAAATTTTTTAGTCGGAATTCAATCAGATATTCCACCGTGCCGGACGATTTCAGCCGCTCATAGTCGCCTTCGCTTACCAGAAAACGCTTAGACGAGGCCAGGGAGGAATTCATCTGGGAGTCTCTGATAAATCCCGCCACCACAAAAGCATTTTCACCAATTAGCACCGTATCTCCCAGCTTGGCTGTCTGATCCCGGTAATAACAGATTGGCAAATAGATTTCGCCATCGTGGGGATCGACCGGTCTGTTTTCCAGGTCAAGGAGAAAGTCGAATTTTTTACTCTGCGTGCTAAATCCATTGTCCTGTACGTTTCCGGCGAGAGAGCTTCCATCGATAACGATTTTTTCATTCTCCACATTGAGAAACTCCAAGACCTGGTACTGTTCCATGCGTGGGTCCTCTTTCGCAAAGCGCCCGATCTGCTCCATATTTACCTCGCCGGTATGCATCTGCATAAAATGGGGCGTCTTGGCCGTCTCCATAAGCTGATCGATTGAGCCGAGGAGGTGAACGGCAAGGACGGCCGCCAGTGACAGCAGCATAGCGGCAGTGGCAATGAACAGCGCAGTGGTGATGGACACCACAGTATTTTTAGAAAGATCTCTCCAGATTATTTTATGGTTCATCGACACCTCCGCATTCCAGCCTGCGGATAGGTTTTATACCTGCGAGGCTCACAGCGGTGACACACAGAAGCAGTCCCGCAACTACAATAAGAAAACCGATGCCCCTTCCTGCCCCAGTTCCAAGAAGCTTCCCCACACTTTCCGCCAGCAGCCCGTCCGGGAGCAGCAGAGGGGTAAACACATAGTCCGCCAGGATACCGGAAATCGCATAAGCAGCCACATATCCAAGCTGGGAGATTAACCCGACCAGTCCCCAGACACGCCCCTGAATCTGATTATCAATGTTTGTGCGGATCAGGCAGTCGATGCCGGTGTTGGCAAATGGCAGCATGGCAAAGAAGAAAAAGCCGGATACACCAATCAAAACAATATTGGGCCGCAGGCCGAAGAACGCCATAAATACCCCTGCTCCAAACAGAGAGAGCGTAAGCAGCCGGACATAGCCTTTTTTTATCGGAACACTTCCCAGTACAAAGCTGGACACCAGCATTCCAAGCGCAATTACAGTCATCAAGGTTCCCAACACGGCGCTGCTGGTAAAGCTGAGTACCATGGGGGAGGCCAGCGTCTGGATAACTCCCAGGCTGAAGGTAATCAACGAGCCCATGAGCACCAGGAGGAGAATCCCCTTATTTGCGGTCAGCCCTGCCCATCCATCCCTCAGCTCAGAAAGAAGGGCCATTTTCGGCTGAGGAGCAACCCCTGCCAGGCCCTTCCGAACCGCCAGGGTCGTGGAAACAGTCACAAAAAAGGTGCAGATGTCTATGATAAGTAAGAGGCGAATGTCCGCGATACCTAACAGGAATCCCGCCAGAATCGGGGACAGCAGGTACTTGGCCGACCCCGCCAGCTGTACCAGCCCGCTGGCTTTGCTGAATTGCTCCTGGGTGAGAAGGTCCGTGATCGTCGATTTGTATGCCGGCTCCAAAAGAGAGGCAAAGACAGAACTGATGCTGACTCCCACACAAATTTGCCATACCTGGGCCTCTCCGCGCATGAGGCAGAACAGAATAAACAGCAGCCCCACAGCAGACAAGCTGTCCCCCATAACCATCAGGATTCTGCGGTCGTAGTGATCCGCTAATACCCCGGCAGGGGCGCTAAGAAGCAGCGATGGCAGAAAGGCAAGCAGAGTGACCAGAGCCATCAGGGACGCTTTTCCAGTCTGCTGAAAGATATAAACACCCAGGCCAAAGGAGGTCAGTCCGCTTCCCACAGAGGAGACAAAATCCCCCGACCACAGGAGCAAAAATTTTTGAAAGGACTTTCCAGTATTATTCATTTTGCTCACCGCGCCCAACCATCTGCAAGATAAAATCAAAGCGTCCCTGTTCTACTCCCAGAAGTCTTTCCATATGAAACACAAACGCCTGAATGCGATGCAGACGGTCCTCCGCTGTGAGTTCAATGAACCCGTCGTCCAATACAGTAGTCAGGTAGACCACCGCTAATTCCATACATTCCAAGGGATGCGGCGTATCAAAAAGTCCCTGCTCAATTCCATCCTTTATAACAATTGTCAAAATGGGCGGAACTTCTTTGATAATGATTTGTTTTGATTTCTGGTGCATCAGTGCGTTTTGAGGTTTATGGAGATGCTCAATCATTTCTTTCCCTCCAGTACCTTCTGTTTCCTCCAGCTTCAGCGCCAGGATGACCCGCAGTATACGCTCCCTGACCGGGATACTGTGATCCTCGGCTGCGTGCCTGGCCGCAGTAAGCATACGCTCACTCTGCCTTTCAATGATCGCATCCATAATGGCCTCTTTTGATTTGAAATGATGGTAGAGCGTACCTTTGGCAATCCCCACCGCCTCCAATATGTCATTGGTGCTGGTATGATCAAATCCCTTTTCTGCGAATAATGCAGCCGCTGCATCCAATATCTCATTCTCATGCGGAATGTGGGGTGAAGGCAACAAGCCCGGGCATGATTTCAGCGCTTTTACAAGGTCATCCGCCGGCTT
>USJW01000089.1 GCA_900555045.1 uncultured Clostridium sp.
AAAAATGGTGAAAACCTAAGGAGGAAGTGCGATGAAAAAGAGAAAATTGTTATCATTTCTACTCGTTTCTGCCACAGCAGTCGCCTTAAGTGCATGTGGTTCCAGCTCCAAGCCGGCCGCGACCGAGGCGCCGACGACCAAGGCAGCCGAGGAGACCAGCGCTGAGGAGAAGACCGAGGCTGAGGAGACTGAGGCGGAGGCAGAAGCCGGATCCGACCGCTACTTAGTGTGGCGCTTGTCCGCAGAGCCGAAGCTGTGGGATCCCACCAACAACTCGGAGTCCATCTCCGACGCGATTGTAAAGCAGCTGTTCGAGGGACTGACCGTCTCCACGGCAGATGGCTTTAAGCCCGGTATGGCTGAGAGCTGGGATGTATCCGAGGATGGAAAGACCTACACCTTCCATCTGAGAAAAGACGGCAAGTGGTCCGACGGAGACCCGGTAACTGCGAAGGATTTCGAGTATTCCTGGAGAAGAATCTGTGATCCCAGCTTCGCTTCCGAGGCTCTGCAGGCTGTGACCGACTACGTGGTCGGCGCACAGGAGTACTTTGATGGAACCGGCTCCTACGACGACATCAAAGCCACCGCAATCGACGATTACACCTTCGAGGTTGTATTAAAGAACGTAACCCCCTACTTCCCGCAGCTGGTTGCCAACGACGTTTACCTTCCGATTAAGAAGGATGTTGTCGAGGCAGCAGGCGAGGGCTGGGAGAAGAAGCCGGAAACCTGTGTCAGCAATGGACCGTTCATGCTGGAAGAGTACCAGGTTGGCTCCCACTTCCTGTTCAAGAAGAACCCGAACTACTACGACGCGGATTCCGTTAAGCTTCCCGGCGTGAAGGCCGTCATCATCACCGACGACAACACCGCTTACCAGGCTTACCAGGCAGGCGAGGTGGACGTGATGGATCACCTTCCCTCCGAGCAGATCCCGCAGATCGTTGCTGAGGATCCCAACGTGATCGTCAGCGCCGACACCGGTGCCCGCTTCATGAACTTCAACGTGGACAAGGCTCCGACCGACAACCTGCACGTCCGCAAGGCCATCTCCTACGCCATCGACCGCAAGCAGATCGTTGAGCAGGTGTTAAAGGATGGAAGCATCCCGGCCAGCGGCTTCATCGCACCGACCTGCCAGAAGACCGACGGCGGCTCCTTCCGGATTATGGAGTCTGACGGCTACCCGGCAGAGGAGTATGGAATCAACCCGAGACAGGCCAACGTTGAGGCAGCAAAGAAAGAGCTGGCTGAGGCCGGTTACCCGGACGGCAAGGATTTCCCGGCGCTTGAGATTACATACGCCAACAACGACAGAGACAAGAAGACCTCCGAGGCCATTCAGCAGATGCTGGAGGACAACCTTGGAATCACCGTCACCCTGCGTGCGGAAGAGTCCAGTGTGTTTACTTCTACCAAGAACAATGGTGACTACCAGATGGCTACCGGCGGCTGGACCAACAGCCCGTACGACGCCAGCGGTCTGATCAAGCTTTTCTACTCCCAGAACGGAAACAACACCCCGCAGTGGAGATGGAAAGACTACTCAGGCGCTCCCCACGACAAGACCTTAAATCCTGGCAGCGAGGCCTTCGATATCGCATTCGACAAGGCACTGGCTTCCCAGGGCGCTGACCGTGACGCAGCATGGGTTGAGGCCGAGCAGGCTCTGATGGCAGATATGCCCGTAACTCCTCTTTACTATCCGTCCTACATTGCGGTAGTGAACGAGGATCAGGTGGAGGATGTTGAGCTGACAGCGAGCAACACCTTCATGTTCAAGGCAGCCAGCGTTATTGAATAAGTAGAACACCCAATGGAGGCCGGAAAAGGATACCCTTTGTCGGCCTCCGATTATATAAGAAAGGAACCAGAATATGCTTCGATATATACTTAAGCGGGTCGTATCCGCGATTATCACAATTTGGTTCATCATGACCCTGACCTTCTTCCTGATGAAAGCGATTCCGGGTGATCCCTTCTCCACCGAAAAAATGGCTGACCCTGTCATCATTGAGAACATCAAAGCGAAATATGGACTGGACCGTCCGCTCTCCGAACAGTATGTAAAGTATTTGAACGACTATATCCACGGCGATTTCGGAATTTCCTTCATGAAGAAGGGACTTACAACCAACGACATCATTTCCTCCGGATTCCCCTATTCCCTAAGAATCGGAGTCTGGGCGTCCGCCATTGTGCTGGTGGTGGGCGTGTTCTTCGGAATTATAGCAGCACTGAGGCAAAATAAATTTGTGGACCGGCTGCTCATGTTCCTGTCCACGCTGGGGGCCACGATCCCCAGCTTCGTGTTCGCAACCGGCTTTCTGTTCGTGTTCAGCAAGATCCTGGGGCTGGTGCCGTCCTACGGCGTCAACAACTGGAGGGGGTACATCGGGCCCGTGATCGTGAGTGCCCTGTTCTCCCTGGCCTACGTGGTGCGCCTCATGCGCACATCCACACTGGACGTGCTGAACCAGGACTACATCCGCACCGCCCGCGCCAAGGGCCTGCCGGAGTGGAAGGTGCTCGGCAAGCATGCCATGAGAAACGCCATCCTCCCGGTTGTCACCTACATCGGCCCCATGTTCGCGGCGCTGATCACAGGTTCCTTCGTTGTGGAGAAGGTGTTCGGCATCCCGGGAATCGGCAACTTGTTCACCAACAGTATCCTAAACCGCGACTACACCCTGATCATGGGCATCACCGTATTCTTCTCCGTGATCCTGGTGATCTGTATCCTGGTGGTGGATATTCTGTATGTGCTGATTGACCCGAGAATCAAGTATCAATAGGCGTTAGGAGACTGAGCATGACCAATGAGAATGATATGAACAATCTGCCTGCCGAGGCCTGGGAGCCGTTGCAGCAGCAGGAAAAGGACGCGGAGAAAATCGAGCGCCCCAGCCTCACCTTCTTCCAGGACGGCTGGAGGCGGTTAAAAGACAATAAAGTGGCCATGATTTCCATGGTCGCCATCATCGTCATCACCCTGGGAGCCATCGTGATCCCCTGGTTCTGGCCCTACAGCTACAAGCAGCAGGACCTAAATCTGGCCAACCTTCCGGCTGTGATGAAGGTATATCCGGTGGATGAGGAAAATAGTGTATATGTGACCCCTCAGTATATGCTGATGGTGGTCTCGCCCAAGGGGGAGCTTAAGGGGCTGGCCGAGGCCACCCGCAAAGACATCAACCAGAAGAAGAATTTCTTCGACATCAACGGCAAGGCCGTGGTGGTGGACTACAGCCTGTACTCCGAGGCGTTAAAGGAGTACAAGAAGTTAGAAAAGACGGCCAAGAAGACCGGGAGCAACATGGTCCAGGTGAAGAAGGCCGACTACTTAAAGAACTATTTTGAGGGCACGGACACCCAGGAGATCACCCTGGAGGAGGCAAGCAACATCCTGGAGAACAAGATCAGCCGAACCCAGGTGACCAGCGACGGCGAGCCCCTGACCAAGCAGGTGAGCGTGAAGAACCGCACCTACCTTTTGGGCACGGACGGCCTGGGGCGCGACCTGTTCATCCGAATCGTGTACGGCGCCAGAATCTCCCTGCTCGTGGGCTTCTTCGCCGCGTTCATCAATTTCGTGGTGGGCGTGTTCTACGGGGCCATCGCGGGCTACGCGGGCGGCCAGGTGGACAACATCATGATGCGTATCGTGGACGTCTTAGACTCCATCCCCATGACCCTGTACGTGATCTTAATCATGGTCGTGGTGGGGCCGGGTATCGTCTCCATCATCCTGGCCCTGGGCCTCACCTTCTGGGTGAAGATGGCCCGAATCGTCCGCGGCCAGGTGCTGACCTTAAAGCAGCAGGAGTTTGTGAAGGCGGCCATCGTCACCGGCGCCAGCACCAGGCGGATTATCACCAAGCACCTGATCCCCAACATGATGGGACCGATCATGGTAAACATCGCCATGCAGATTCCCAGCGCCATCTTCAACGAGGCGTTCCTAAGCTTCGTGGGTCTGGGAATCTCCGCACCCATGGCTTCCTGGGGCACGCTGTGCAACGACGCGCTGGCGGGAATCTATGTGTATCCCTATCAGATGGTGTTCCCCGCGATCGCCATCTCCGTAACTATTTTGACGTTCAACCTGTTCAGCGACGGACTCAGAGATGCTTTTGATCCGAAGCAGAGAAAGTAAAGAAGGAGGAAGCGGTACATGAACGAAGAATTATTGGAAGTAAAAGGACTGCACACTTCTTTCTTTACCCATCTGGGAGAAGTGAAGGCGATCCGCGATGTGAGCTTTTCCGTTCACAAGGGCGAGATCGTGGGAATCGTGGGCGAGTCCGGAAGCGGCAAGAGCGTGACCAGCCTGTCGATCATGGGCCTTCTGTCCTACCCCGGCAGAGTGACCAGCGGACAGATTATGTTTAAGGGCGAGGACTTGACCCGCCTCAGTAAGAGCCGGATGAGAAAGATCCAGGGCAACCAGATCTCCATGATCTTCCAGGATCCCATGACATCCCTAAACCCGTTGTTTACCATCGGAAACCAGATCACCGAGGCGATCCTGACCCATCAGAAGATGAACAAGGCGGAGGCCAAAAAGAAGGCGGTGGAGATGCTAAAGCTGGTGGGAATCCCGTCCCCGGAGAAGCGCTGTGAGTCCTTCCCCCACGAGTTTTCCGGCGGTATGCGCCAGCGCGCCATGATCGCCATGGCCCTGTCCTGTGAGCCGGACCTCTTAATCGCGGACGAACCCACAACCGCTCTGGACGTGACCATCCAGGCGCAGGTGCTCTCTCTGATGAAGGAGTTAAACGAGCGCCTGGGCACCGCCACCATTCTGATCACCCACAACTTGGGCTGCGCATCCAGCATCTGCGACAAGATCATCGTGATGTACGGCGGCAAGGTGATGGAGGAGGGCACCACGGAGGAGATCTTCTACGAGCCCAGACACCCCTACACCATGGGTCTTCTTAATTCCATCCCCAAGGTGACCGGGGAGGAGTCCAAGAAGCGCCTGATTCCGATCCTGGGAACGCCGCCGGATATGCTAAACCCGCCGACGGGATGTCCGTTCTACCCCAGATGCCAGTTCGCCATGAAGGCCTGCGCCTCCAGACCCGTTCCGGAGCAGTACATGAGCGACACCCACCGGGTGAGCTGCTTTATGTGCCACCCGCAGGCGCCGGTCAATGCGCAGTATGAAGCACAGAAGGGAGGGATTCGCCGTGTCTGAGGAAGTGTTGCTGGAAGTAAAAGACCTGAAAATGTATTTTGAGAACCGCAAGGGCCTTTTGGGCAAACAGATCGAGTACGTGAAGGCGGTGGACGGCGTGTCCTTCACCATCAACCGCGGGGAGACCATCGGCCTGGTGGGAGAGTCCGGCTGCGGAAAATCCACCACCGGCTACTCCATCATGCGCCTGTATAAGCCCACGTCGGGCCAGATTTTATACAAGGGGGTGGATATTGCGTCCATGAGCCCCAAGGAGGTATGGCCCTACCGGAAGAACATGCAGATGATCTTCCAGGACCCCTACGCCTCCCTAAACCCCAGAATGACCGTGGCGGATATCATCGGCGAGCCCATCGATATCTACCACCTGTACGAGGGGAAGGCGCGTCAGGAGCGCATCTTTGAGCTGCTGGCCACCGTAGGCCTCGGCAAGGACCACGCCAGCCGCTATCCCCACGAGTTTTCCGGCGGACAGCGCCAGAGAGTGGGAATCGCCCGCGCGCTGGCCGTGAACCCGGAGTTCATCGTCTGCGACGAGCCCATCTCCGCCCTGGACGTATCCATCCAGGCCCAGGTGGTGAACATGCTGGAGGATCTGCAGGCGAGCCTGGGGCTGACCTACTTATTTATCGCCCACGACTTATCCATGGTGCGCCACATCTCCAAAAAGGTGGGTGTGATGTATCTGGGTTCGCTGGTGGAGTTTGCTGAGACGGAGGAGCTCTACACCCACACCATCCATCCCTACACGAAAGCGCTGCTGTCCGCGGTTCCCGAATTGGATCCGGCCATCAGCAAGACCAAGAAGGTGCAGATGCTCACGGGCGAGATTCCCAGCCCCATCAACACACCGCCGGGCTGCAAGTTTGCGACCCGCTGTCCCCACGCCACTCCCCGCTGCAAGGAAGAGCGGCCGGAGTTCAAGGAAGTGTGCCCGGGACACTATGCGGCGTGCCATCTGGTGTAGGATTTATCACAGACCGGAGAGCGGCACCGCCATGTATTAGTGAAGGAGACTGACATTCTATGAAATATAACTTCGATGAAGTGATCGACCGCTCGGGCAACCGGGCGGCCAAGTACGACGAGCGCAGAAAAAATTTCGGCACGGACGACGTGATCCCGCTGTGGATCGCGGACATGGATTTTCGCACCGCACAGCCGATCATCGACGCCTGCAAGGCCAAGGCGGAGGAAGGGATCTGGGGCTACACCTCCAGGCCCGACTCCTACTTTGAGGCCTACGCGGGCTGGCAGAAGCGCAGAAACGGCTGGAGCACCGACACTTCCCTGTGCAGCTGGAGCCTGGGCGTGGTGCCCGCACTGGCCGCGCTGGTAAAGCTGTTCACCGGCCCCAACGACAAGGTGCTAATCCAGCCTCCGGTCTACCCCGAGTTCTACGAGGTGACGGAGATGGTGGGGCGCCGCGTGGCGGAGAACAACATGGTGCAGACAGAGAACGGCTGGGAGGTGGACTTTGAGGACTTTGAGCGCAAGGCCAAGGATCCGTTAGTTAAGATGTTCATCCTCTGTAGCCCCCACAATCCTTTGGGAAAGGTTTGGACCAGAGAGGAGTTAGAGCGGATGCTGGACATCTGCTTTGCCAACGGGGTGCTCGTGGTGTCGGATGAGATCCACTCCGACCTGATTTTCCACGGAAAGAAGCACATTCCCACGGCGATGGTCAGCGAGGAGGCGAAAAGCCGCGTGATCAGCTGCATCTCCGGCACCAAGACCTTCAACCTGGCGGGGCTTCAGGCCTCCACCACCGTGTTCCCGAACATGGAGTTAAAACAGATTTTCGACCACTACTGGTCCGCCATGGACATCCACCGCAACAACGCCTTCAGCTCCGTGGCCATGGAGGCCGCGTTCAACGAGGGCGAGGAGTGGCTGGAGCAGGTTCTGGAATACATATCCGGAAACTTCGACTACATTCAGGACTACTGCGCCAAGTACATCCCCGAGATCAAGCCGTCGGTTCCGGACGCCACCTACCTGGTTTGGCTGGACTGCCGTGCCCTGGGCATGGACGACGAGGCCCTAAAGGAGTTCATGATCAGGAAGGCGAAGCTGGGGCTGAACCCAGGATCGAGCTTCACCAGAAGCCTGACCGGCTTTATGCGCCTCAACGCCGCCTGCCCGCGCCCGGTGATCAAAAAGGCCATGGAACAGTTGAGAGACGCGGTTAGCGACTTAAGAGGGAGGGAGTAAACCATGCATGAGTTGACCCAACTGATCAAGAGTGACATGAAGCCCGCTTTGGGCGTGACGGAGCCGGGGGCCATCGCCTTCGCGGTGTCCACCGCCAATTCCTACCTGACGGGCGATGTGAAGAAGGTTCTGCTGCGCTTAAACAGCGGAATGTATAAGAATGCGTTCACCTGCGGTATCCCGGGGAGCAGCCACGTGGGCAATATCTACGCGGCGGCCCTGGGCGCGGTGGCCGGACGGCCCGAGAAGGGCCTTGAGAGCCTGGCCGACGTGACGGAGGCCGACAACGCGGCCGCGGAGCGGATGGTGGACGCGGGGATGGTGGAGGCGAAGATGACAGAGATCACCAGCCGCATCTTCATCGAGGCCACCGTGACCACGGAGAGCGGCGAGGCGGTGGTGACCATCAGGGATTCCCACACCAACATCGTGCGCATCACCGTCAACGGCGAGACCGTGCTCTCCAAGGAGGAGGAGACCGCAGGGGAGGCGGAGACAAAGCCGCTCATCCACTCCTACACCTTGGAGCAAATCTACGAGTACATCGACACGGTAGACGTGGAGGAGATCCGGTTTATCGGGGATGCCTTCCGGATGAACTACGAGCTGTTCGAGGAGGGCTTAAACAGCCCGCGGACCACCTACGCCCGCTACCTGTTAAAGAAGAACGGCGGCGAGATCATCTCGAAGGATGAGCAGAAAACCGCCTCCCTGCTGTGCAACGCCGCCATCGAGGCGCGCGTGATCGGCCTAGATAAGCCGGCCATGAGCATCACCGGCTCCGGCGCCCACGGCATCATCGCGACCCTGCCGCTGTACGCGGTGGCCAAGGTGAACGGTCTTTCCGACGAGAAGCTACTGCGGGCAACCGCGCTCAGCTACCTGGTCTGCATGTACATCAAGGAGTACTCCGGCAAGCTGTCGGCCTTCTGCGGCTGCGGCATCGCGGCGGGCAGCGGCATGGCCTGCGGCCTGGTGTACCTAAAGGACGGCACGGTGGACATGATGGCTAAGACCATCAACAACATGGCCAGCAGCCTGACCGGCATGATCTGCGACGGCGGCAACAAGGGCTGCACCATGAAGGGCATCGCGGCCGTGGACTGCGCGTTCCAGTCCGTGGACTTCGCCATGCAGGGCATCTTCATCGACAACGTGCACGGAATCAACGGCATGACGCCCGAGGACACCATGCGCAACATGGGCCTCATCGCCTCCCCGGGCATGGTGGGGACCGAGAAGGTGATCGTGGAGATTATGGAGAGTAAATAACATTGTAGCCATTATATAAACTAAAAAACGGTCTGAGGTTTTTGCCTCAGGCCGTTTTTTGCGTGCTGCGCCTCACTGGAAGATAGAGTCCACCTCCGGCTCGTGGGCGTCCGCAAACCGGAACGCGCTGCGGATGTTCTCCTGGATGGTCAGTTCGTCCAGCTTGCAGAGAGCGCCGATCAGGTAGATGTGGTAGTAGCAGTACTGATCCAGCGTCATGCCGAGCTGGTTCTCCTGGTAGATGAGGAAAAGCCGGGAGCGCGCGCCCATGTCGATGTAGGCCTTCATCTGCAGGTCCGCCATATCGTAGGACTTGTGGAAGTCCTGCTCGATGCGCTCGTAGATCTGGGACACCACGTTGATCTTGTGGGTCTGCCACTGGCTCTGCTGGTCCTTGTGGTAGAACAGCTCCATATTCCGCGGAGTGCGCATGATCCGCCGGTATGCATAAATATACATCACACAGTGCCGCCAGTAGACATTCTGGTACTCGTCGGGGAAGGAGTCGATAAAATCCTTCAGCTGCCTAAAAAAGTCATCGATAAAAATCTCCATGATCAGAAACTTGTTCTTGAAGTGGTAAGTGATACTGCCCTTCGTGATCCCAAGCTCATCGGCAATCTTCTGAAACGTGGTCCCGCTGTACCCATACTCGATAAACATACGGCCCGCAACCTGCAGGATCTGGTCTTTTAAATTTATAGTTTCAATCTCATTGGTCATATCATTCTCTCCGCCTTCTGCTATTCGCGGCAACCTTCCCAAAGGTCAGCCGCCAATCCCTTTTACCCCCATTATACCGGCAAAAACAACCCTCCGCAAGAGCCATCCCCATTCTCCTCATATTTCCCCTCTCTCATGTAGTCCCCCCAAAAAAAATCCAACATACGCTCCTTTCCTTTTTTCACGACTGCCTAGTGGGTGAGAGTCGGAGGGGCCGCCATCAGGGCGGCGCTGGAGCTCGGAGCAGTGCCCGTCTTTTCATGCCCCTTGCGCCCTAGATTCTCCCACCGTGGAGACCTGGAACCTTCCTCCCCCGCTCCCCCGGCTCTCACGAACGGATGCATCTAACCAAAATCTCAAAAGATCCATAAGTTTCTTGCAACCTGTTATTTTTTATACTATACACACTGCACTTTGTATTGCCATAAAAACTGTGCTAAATGTCCAAAAAACACGTTATTAACTAAAATACATATCGCAAATGTCAAAAACATGTTGACAAACCGTTAAGAACACGCTAATATGTGGACTATACAGAATATATTTTGTATAGCAAGAAAAGTGGACTGCAGCCATTTTTTTTGATCGAGAGTGTTAAAAAAATAACGAAAACAAAGGAGTAAGTTATGGGAACAGAACCAAAAAAGAGCAGCCAATATCTGTCCCTCGCTGCGGTTACGCTCGCATTTACATTTACATTTTTAAGCCGCTACATCTGGAGCCCCCTTATGGCGGACGTGTCCAATGAGTTTGGGATCAACGCCACACAGGCGGGACTTTACATGTCCGCATTTTTCGCCGGCTACCTGGTGACCCAGATCCCGGGCGGAATCATGGCGGATAAATATCAGCCCAAGTACATCCTGATCGCCTGCACCGTGCTGGGCGGCGTGATGACAGCGGCGATGTCCTTTATCACCAGCCATCAGATGGGCCTTGTCATCCGCGTGATCACCGGTGTCAGCAGCGGCTGTGTGATGGCCCAGTGTTCCAAGGTTGTGGCGACCACCTTCGCGCCGAAGGACAGAGCGTCCGCCATGGGCGTAGTGCTCGCCTCCCCGCCCTTCGGAATCACCCTGGCACAGTCCATCGGAGCGCCCTTAAACCAGGCGGTGGGCTGGAGAAACACCTTCCTGCTCGTGGCGGCCATCGCGGCAGTCATCGTGGTCCTGCTCGTGGTATTTGTAAAGCCCATCGAGCGAAAGAACGCGGTGGTGAAGAGTCCGGCGGCAAAGAATCCGGCTGTGGCGCAGGCGGCTGCCACCTCCGGCGGACAGGCGGGCCTTCTGGAAGGACTGATCGGCTTTTTCACCAACAAACAGCAGCTTTTGCTGGGAGTCAGCGGTTTCATGTTCATGTTCGTGACGGTGGGATTCGCCACCTGGACCAACCGCTACGCACAGAGCCTGGGCTTCACGCCGGTACAGGGCGGCATGATCATCACCTGCTACAGCATCGCGGGAATCATCGCCTCCTGCCTGTCCGGTTCCATCGCAGCGAAGTGCCGGATGAGCCACCGGAATTTCCTGATCGTGACGCTGGCGGCCATGGGCGTGATGACGGTGCTGTTCTCCATGCAGAGAGGCTATGTGGGGTTGATCGCCGTGGGCTGTGTCTACGGTGCGATCTCTTACCTGCCGTCCACCCATTACACCACCTCCGCCATGATTCTGGCGGGAGAGCGCTACACGGCGACGGCGGCCTCCACCCAGAACCTGCTGTTCCAGCTGGCCAGCCTGATCATGCCGATCATCGTCGGCCGGGCAATCGACATTACCGGGAATTATTCCTTTGTATGGTACATTTTCCTGGGCTGCTCTGTGATCGCCGCGGTATTCGCATTCTTTGTAAAGAATGACCGGCAGCCGTAGCTGCATACAGAAAGGAGATAGATAACATGAAAGAAATCACTCAGAAAATTATCACGCTCACCGTCAACGGCCGAGAGTACGAGATACCCGCCGGCGACGGGAAGAACAGCATGCCGGAGAGCGAGACCCTGGCGCACACCCTGCGCGACCGGCTGGGGCTGACCGGCTTAAAGATTGGCTGCGATCAGGGCGCCTGCGGCTGCTGCACCGTGATCATGGACGGGAAGGCCGTGACCTCCTGCATGACGCTCACCATGGACTGCGACGGGGCGGACATCACCACCATCGAGGGCCTTGCGGACCGCGCCACGGGAGAGCTGGACGGGCTGCAGCAGGCGTTCTTAGACAACTGCGGTTACCAGTGCGGCTTCTGCATTCCCGGCGTGATCATGACGGCCAAAGCGCTGTTAAATGAGAACCCCGAGCCCACGGAGGAAGAGGTGCGGGAGGCCCTGGCGGGCAACTACTGCCGCTGCGGCACCCACTATACGGCGGTGGAATCCATCATGGCCTATGTGGACCAGAACCGGAAGAAGAGGGAGGAGCAGGAATGAAAGAATTAAAGTATGTTGGCAAAGAGACAAAACGCCTGTTGGGCCCGCAGATCGTGACGGGCAAGGCGATGTATACAGGGGATTTCAAGATGCCGGGCATGCAGTACGGAAAGATTTTGAGAAGCCCTCACCCCTACGCGAAGATTGAGGAGATCCACACGGAGAAGGCCAAGGCGTACCCCGGCGTCACCGTGGTGGTCACCTGGAAGGACGTGGACCGCAACATCTACATCACCAACGGCTTTACGCCGCCCAAGCATCACCACATCATGGACGAGTACGTGCGCTTCATCGGCGACGCGGTGGCCCTGGTGGTGGCGGAGACCGAGGATATCGCGGTGGAGGCCATGAAGCTGATCGACGTGAAGTACCAGGTGTTAAAGCCTATCTTCACCATCGAGGAGGCCCTGGCTCCGGACGCGCCCCAGCTGTACCCGGAATTCCCCGGAAATATCGCGCCCCACAAGAACAACCTGAACTTTGAGGTGGGCGACCTGGAGAAGGGCTTTGCGGAGTCCGACGTGATCGTGGAGGTGGATTCCTCCATCGAGAACGGCCAGAACCCGCTCCCGGTGGAGCCGCCGGTGACCATCTGCTGGTACGAGAACGATACCTACAACTTTATCGCCTCCGCGGCGGCCCCGGCCTACTGCCACCAGAACGTGGCAGCCTCCTTAAATGTTCCCTACGAGCAGGTCCGCTTAACCGCTCCGGCCGTGGGCGGAAGCTTTGGCTCAAAGCTCTACAGCGGCAACGTGCAGCCCTTAGTATTTACCGCCATCATGGCCAAGGCGGCCCGCTGCCCCGTGATGTTCTGCTACAGCAAGGAAGAGCACTTTGCCATCCACCAGAACCGCATGGTGACGAAGGCGCACATCAAATTCGGCATGAAGAAGGACGGCCTGGCCAGCGCTGTGGAGATGCGCCAGTACGCGGACGCAGGCGTCTGCGCCTCCACCCAGGAGTTTATGCTGGCGGTGGGCACCAACACGCTGCCCATCCTGTGCAAGACCGACAACAAGAAGTACGACGCGGAGGTGGTGGTGACAAATCACATGCCGTCCGGTTCCTTCCGCGGATACGGATATATGGAGAGCACCGCTCTGGTGAGCCAGGCCATCATGGAGGCCTGCATTAAGCTGAATCTGGACCCCGTGGAGTATCTGAAGAAGAACGCCATGAAGAAGGGGGACCGCTACCACAACGCCATGGCGGAGCCCCATCCCTGGCAGAACAACAAGACTGCGGACTGGAGCGACCTGGTGGTGAAGACCGCCGACGCCTTCCACTGGGACGAGCGCTTCAAAGGCTGGGGCGTGCCCACCTGGGTATCCCCGGACGGCAAGAAGGTGAGAGGCGTGGGCGTAGGCGCGGCAGGCCATTCTGATACCGGCGGCAAGCCCAGCAACGCCAACGTGACCGTGACCGGCCTGGGCGCCGTTTACTTATCCACCTGTATGGCAGAGTTCGGCGCAGGAACCCGCGACGTGATGTTAAAGGTCGTGGCGGAGGAACTGGATATGCCCCTGGAGTGCATCCGGGTGTCCGACGCGGACACGGGCATGACGCCCCCGGACTTCGGCTCCACCGGCTCCCGCTCCACCTACTGCGGCGGCATCGTGGCAAAGCGCGCCTGCGAGGACGTGAAGCGCAAGCTCTACCAGCTGGCCCACGAGAAATTCGGCGTTCCGGAGGACGATCTGGGCTTCAGACAGGGCTACGTTTACCGCCTGTCCAACCCCGAGGAGACTTACCATTTGTTCCCGCACCTGATCGGAAAGGTGGACAGCGTGACGGGCTGCGGCCATTTCGAGGGCGTGCACAACAGCACCATCTTCCACCTTCAGTTTGTGGAGGTCGAGGTTGACCTGGAGATGGGAACCTTCCGCATTGTGGACCACTTCGGCGGCTCCGACGCGGGCGTGATCGTGAACCCGCTGCCCCTGCGCAACCAGATGCAGTCCTTCTTCGCGGGCATCGACATCGCCTGCATGGAGGAGACAGTTTGGGACCCCAACGACTACCGCGTGTTGAATCCCAGCAACATCGACTACAAGACCAGAACCTTCAACGACGCGGTGAAGCACGACCACATTGTGCTGGAGTCCATGAAGAACGTGGACAACGATTACCCGTTCGGCGCGGTGGGCGTGGGCGAGCCGCTTCTGGCACCCGGCGGCCCTGCAATCCGCATGGCAATCTACAACGCCTGCGGCATCAAGCTCAACTCGTATCCGTTTTCGCCTGCCAAGGTTATGAAGGCGCTGAAGGACAAGGAGGGAAAATAAATGAAGAATTTTACATATATGAACCCGTCGTCTGCCGAGGAGGCCTCCCGTTTTCTGACGGAGCCTGGCACCGTGGCGATGGGCGGAGGCACGGATCTTCTGGGCGTGTTAAAGGACGGCCTTCTGCCGGAGTACCCCGAGAAGGTGGTGAACTTAAAGAATATCCCCGGTCTTAACCGGATTGAGGAGAAGGCGGACGGCCTGCACATCGGAGCGGCCGCAACCCTGCGCGAGGTGGCGGATTCCCCTATCGTGGGAAGCGCCTGGGGCGCCCTTCAGACCGCGGCGAAGAGCGTCGCCACCCCCAACCTGCGAAACACCGCGACCATCGCCGGAAACATCTGCCAGGACATCCGCTGCTGGTATTACCGCTATCCCGACATTCTGGGCGGAAAGATCAACTGCGCCAGAAAGAGCGGCCATCTTTGCTCCGCGATGATGGGCGAGAACCGCTACCACTCCATCTTCGGCGCCGCCAAGGTGTGCGAGACTCCCTGTACGGGTAAATGTCCGGCCCACACCGACATTTCCGCTTACATGGAGATGGTCCGGGCGGGAGAGTACGAGAAGGCCGCCAGAGTGCTGATGGAGGTCAACCCCATGCCCGCCATCACCAGCCGCGTCTGCGCCCATTTCTGCATGGAGGGCTGCAACCGCAACACCTACGATGAGAGCCTGAACGTGGGCAGCATCGAGCGCTTCCTGGGCGATTACATCTTGGAGCACGCCGACCAGTTCTTGACTGCCCCTGAGAGCGAAAACGGCAAGCACATCTCCATCGTGGGTTCCGGCCCCGCGGGACTGACCGCGGCCTGCTACCTGCGCCAGAGCGGCTACCGCGTGACCGTGTACGAGAAGCAGAAGGAGGCGGGCGGCTGTCTGGCCTACGCCATCCCGGCTTACCGTCTGCCCAAGGAGATCGTGCGCAAGTTTGTGGGAGCGCTGGAACATATGGGCGTTGTCTTTAAGTGCGGCTGCACGGTGGGCACCGACGTGACCCTTGATGCGATCTACCAGGAGAGCGACGGTGTGATGCTGGACACCGGAACCTGGAAACGGCCGTTAATCGGTCTGTCCGGCGAGGAGCTGACCCGGTTCGGCCTGGAGTTCCTGGTGGATGTGAACAACTACATCTTAGAGCGGCCCGGCTCCGACGTGGTGGTCGTGGGCGGCGGAAATGTGGCCATGGACGTGGCCATCACCGCGAAGCGCCTGGGCGCTCCCAATGTGACCATGGTCTGCCTGGAGCAGAGGGACGGTATGCCCGCCAACGAGGAGGAGATCACCCGCGCGCTGGAAGAGGGCGTGGAGATCCGCAACGGCTGGGGCCCCAAGGAGGTGCTGCGCGAGGACGGCAAGGTGCACGGCATCGTGTTCAAGAGCTGCCCCAAGGTGTTGGATGAGACCGGCCGCTTTAACCCGGTTTACGACGAGGAGACGTTACTGACCCTGGACGCGGACATCATCCTGATGGCCATCGGACAGAAGGCGGACCTGGACTTCTTAAACGGAGCCTACGAGGTGGAGACCGAGCGCGGCAGAATCAAGGCTCTGGACGGCAACCGCACCAGCGTGGACGGAATCTTCGCGGGCGGCGACGTGACCACCGGACCGGCTACGGTCATCAAGGCCATCGCGGCCGGCAAGGAGACCGCAGTCGCCATCAACCGCTATTGCAAGATGGAGCCCCTGGTGGTGGAGAACGTGCAGGCCAGCCGGAAGGCTGCAAAGCTGGCGACCTTCGACTCCAGCTGCCGCCACAGCCACACGGCCGTGAAGTCCCCGCTGCTGCCGGTGGACGAGCGCGGCATGGACAAGGAGGACATGGGCGCGCTGCCGGAGAGCGAGATCCGCTGCGAGGCGTCCCGGTGCTTTAACTGCGGCTGCCTGGCCGTGAACCCCAGCGATATGGCCAACATGCTTTACGCCTACGGCGCGAAGGTGGTCACCAACATGCGCGAGCTGGACAGCGCGGTATTCTTCGCCGGTTCCACCCGGGTGAAGGACACCTTAAAGCCCGGCGAGATCGTGCTGGAGCTGGTGGTCCCGAAGCCGGAGCCCGGCACCATAGCGGTGTACGACAAGTACCGCATCCGCAAATCCATCGATTTCGCGGTTCTGGCGGTGGCCGGAACATACCGCCTGGAGGACGGCGTGGTGAAGGACGTGAGCCTGGTTCTGGGTGCGGTTGCACCCGTTCCCATGAAGATGACGGAGGCAGAAGACTACCTGCGCGGAAAGAAGCTGACGGAGGAGACCGCGGCCGAGGCGGCCGAGATCGCCATGCGCCACGCCATTCCGCTGGAGAACAATGGATATAAGATCGATATGGCGAAGGTGATGGTGCGCCGGTTCCTGGGATTCTAAGGGAAACTGCGGTGTGAGGTTTAGAGGTTTGCGGTCCTGCCGTTACAGGCTGGGGCGCAAACCACAGGCCGGTCCGCCGCCGGCTATCAATAAGGGAGAGATTGCAATGGATCGGGAGAAAATTATTTTATACAGTGAAAAGAAGGACAACCTGGGAGTGCCGGAGAGCTATCTTGGCAGGGGCGAGGCAAGGGAACCCGGCTGCGGAGATGAGCTGGTCATGTACATCAACACCAGGAGGGAGATCATCACGGAATTTTATTTTACGGTGACCGAGTCCGCCTGCCCGCCCTTAAAGGCCTGTGCGGCCATGGCGGCGGAGAAGGCCCTGGGCAAGGCGGTGATGGAGGCGTACCTGATCACCGCAGGCGAGCTCTCGGAGGCCTTCGGAGGCCTGGAAAAGGAGAGCATGCACTGCGCCCAGATGGCGGAGATCGCCCTCAAGCAGACGTTGAAGGACTATGCGGTGAAGCGCGCAGAGCGGGTGGAGCAGATCTTGGCGGCTGGGAACGCGGGCTGAGCACACATAAATATGGAGGAATTCGGAATGAAACGTACGGGAGCGGTAATTGCGGCCGCAGGGCTGTCCTCCCGCATGGGCGCCTTCAAGCCCCTGCTTCCTTTCGGGGAGCAAAGCGTGGCGGGCCATTTGACCGCTATGCTGAAGGAAGAGGGCGTGGACCCCATCGCGGTGGTGACGGGCTTTCGGGGCCAGGAGCTGGAAGCAGAGCTTAAGGACAGCGGCGTGAAGCTCATCCGGAACGAGCAGTACGCGTCCACGGAGATGCTGGATTCGCTGCGCCTGGGATTTGAGGCCATCGCAAACTGCTGCGACCAGATTCTGGTCATGCCGGTGGACGTGCCCGCGGTGACAGGGGCCACGGTCCGGCGGGTGATGGAGTGCGACAGCCCCATCGTGCGCACGAAAAGCATGGACCGGTACGGTCATCCGGTCAAGCTGAGCCGTGCCATGGTGCGGGAAGTGATGGCGTACACGGGCGGGGACGGGCTGAGGGGCTTCCTGAAGGGCCATACGGACCTGGTGGCGGATGTTGTTGTCTACGACGAGGGGAGCTTCACGGACGCGGACACGCGGGAGGAGTACCGCCGCCTGCTGGAATTAAACGGTGGGCGGGGCAAGGGGTATCCCGACGGGGAGGCGCTCAAATGGCTCTTGAGGACCAGCAACATGCCGGAGCCGGTGCGCCGCCACAGCGAGGCGGTCAGCCGCAAGGCGCTCTGCATGGCGCAGGCCCTCGGGCGCGCGGGTATCTGCCTGGACTTGGATCTGGTCCGCTCCGCAGCCCTGCTCCACGACATCGGAAAGGGCCAGCCGGATCACGCCCGCCTGGGAGCCGCCATCTTAACGCAAAACGGCTATCCGGCCGCGGCGGAGATCGTGCGCCAGCACCACGATTTGGACCGGATCCCGCAGCGGGCGGATGAGACGCTGGTGGTATACCTGGCGGACAAGATGGTCCAGGGGGAGCGGGAAGTTACATTAGAAGAGCGCTTTGCCGGGAGTCTGGGAAAGTGCGCCGGAAACTCTGAGGCCATGATGCACTTTGAGCGCCGCCGGAGCCAGGCGCGCCAGGCGTGGCAGGTCTGGGAGCAAAGCGTTGCGGCCTGCGTTTAAACAGAATGATAAAAATGAGAGCACCTTCCATGCGGGGCGCGGGCCGGAAACGGGCCAAAGCGCAGAGAGGGGGGCTCTCTTTTTCTATTCCGTGCTTGTATTCTATGGGGCCTTTGTGATACAATAAGTCCAAGCGACAGACGCCCGTTTTCGGGCGCTTGGGCGCAAAGAGCGAGGTAAAAATATGTATACATTTAACAGCAGAGTGCGCTACAGCGAGACCGACGAGGAGGGGCGGCTGACTGTAACCGGAATTATCAATTACATGCAGGACTGCAGTACCTTCCACTCGGAGGACGTGGGCGTGGGGGTCGGCTATCTGGACGCCAGCCGGAAAATCTGGCTGTTGTCCTCCTGGCAGATCGTGATCGACCGGTATCCGAAGTTGGGGGACCGCCTGGTGGTCGGAACCTGGCACAACGATTTTAGGGGCATCTACGGCTATCGGAATTTTGTGCTGCGGGACACGGACGGAAACGATTTTGTCCGGGCGGCCTCGGTGTGGTTTTTATATGATCTGGAGAAGGGACAGCCCATCCGTGTGACAAACGAGGACACGGATCCCTACGGCGATCCGGAGCCCAAGCTGGAGTTGGGGGAGGCGCCCCGGAAAATTCCGGTGCCGGACCAGTATGAGACGGCCGAGCCGGTGACGGTCAACCGCCACCATCTGGACACCAACCACCACGTGAACAACGCGCAGTACGTGGAGATGGCGAGAGAAGCTGTGCCGGCGGGGATTACAATCCGGGAAATCCGGGTAGACTATAAGAAGGCGGCTGTGCTGGGCGACGTGATCGTGCCGCGGGTGACTCTCGGCGAGGGTGGCAGCTACACGGTGGTGTTGGCTGGCAGCGCGGGCGAGGTCTACGCGGTGGTGTGGCTTTTGGCCGGGAACCGGTGACGGGGACGGCGGAACTGCGAATACAGAAGAAGAGCGGGTTTTGCGGGCCGCGAAGCGTGCGGCGGACCTGAAAAAAGAGGAGTAACAGGAATGATTGAGTTAGGTAAAGTACAGGAACTGGAGATACTGCGGGTTAAGGAATTCGGTGTTTACGTGGGCGAGAAGGCAGGGGACGAGGCGTCCGTGCTTCTCCCGAAGAAGCAGGTGCCGGAGGGCGCGAAGGTCGGCGACAAGGTGGAGGTGTTTATCTACAAGGACTCCTCGGACCGCCTGATCGCGACCACCGGAAAGCCGAAGCTTCAGGTGGGGGAGACCGCCCTTTTGGAGGTCAAGGATGTGGCCAAGATCGGCGCATTCTTAGATATGGGGCTGGAGAAGGATCTCCTACTCCCCTTTAAGGAGCAGACCCACCCGGTCCGCAAGGGGGAGAAGTGCCTGGTGTCCCTGTATGTGGACAAGAGCCACCGTCTGGCGGCGACCATGCGGGTCTACTCCCACATGAGCAACCAATCCCCGTACAAGGCGGACGACTGGGTGGAGGGGACCGTCTATGAGATCAGTGAGAAGCTGGGGGCCTTCGTGGCGGTGGACAACCGCTACTACGGCCTGATTCCCAAGCAGGAGATGTTCCGCAGCTTTAAGGAGGGCGAGACCGTCCAGGCCCGGGTCATGAAGGTGCGGGACGACGGCAAGCTGGATCTCTGCGCCCGGGACAAGGCCTACATCCAGATGGCCTCGGACGCGGAGAAGGTGATGAAGGTGATCGGCGAGTTCGACGGTGTGCTTCCCTTCAACGACAAGGCGAAGCCGGAGGTGATTATGCGCGAGTTCGGCATGAGCAAGAACGCCTTCAAGCGGGCGGTGGGCCGTCTGCTCAAGGAGGGCAAGATAAAGATCACCGAGAAAACCATCGAGCGAATCTAAGCGAGAACAGGGAGGGCAGCGATCCGGAGAACCCGGGGGCTGCCCTTTATTGAAATAAAATGGGCCGCCGGGAAAGCCTTGGGCCGCCTTGGGCAATTGAGGCCCGGCTGTTTGGGCCGACTGCCGCCCACGACCATTGGCGGCATTTATATGGAAGAAACTGGAAAGGAGAACAGGGAATGAAGAGGAGAAGCGCAGCGGTGGACTATGCACTGATTGTGGTTGGCGCGTTGCTTATGGGGGTCGCCATCAAAAATATTTACGACCCGGCCAACATGGTAACGGGAGGTGTCTCGGGCGTGGCGATCATCGCCAAGGAGCTGTGGGGCGCGCCGCTGTGGCTGACCAACACGGCGCTTAACATTCCATTGTTTATCGCCGCCATGTACTTTATGGGGTGGACCTTCATCAAGCGGACGTTGTTCGCCACGGTGATGCTCTCCCTTTCCCTCTATATCCTGCCCGAAGGCGCGTTCATGAAGGACGACATCTTTCTCTCCGCGCTGTTCGGCGGAATCATCAGCGGCGTGGGGACCGGCATGGTGTTTCTGGCCAGCGCCACCACCGGCGGCACGGACATGCTGGCGGCGCTGATCCAAAAGCGCTTAAAACACTACACCATCGCCCAGATCATGCAGATTTTAGATGCCCTGATCGTGCTAGCCGGGGCCACGGTGTTCGGGATCCGCGCGGCGCTCTACGCCCTGATCGCCATCTTCTGCGTGGCGAAAATCTCGGACGGCCTCATCGAGGGACTCAAATTCTCCAAGCAGGCCTACATCATCTCCGACCATTTTCGGGAGATTGCGGACGCGATTTTAAATGAGATGTCAAGAGGGGTCACAGGGCTGCCCGCCAGGGGCATGTACTCCAATTCGGAGAAAAATATGCTGTTTTGCGTGGTCTCCAAGAAGGAAATTGTACAACTCAGGGAGATTGTTTCCCGGTTTGATCCCCGGGCATTTGTGATTGTATGCCGGTGTTCCGCTTCGTCGTTGTACAGGCGGTGGTATGTGTCGCGAAGTTCAATGTAGGATGCGGCACGCTGCTG